>NZ_JACGWF010000055.1:0-26809 GCF_014077595.1 Colwellia sp. 6M3
ATACATTACTAACACCAGCATTTAGAAACTCAATACACTAATAATCTATTGAGTTAGCAATGTATTTTACTTAAGTATCACTTATCTATCAAAGCTAGTTACCCAAGCTTTATAACAAAAAATAAGCAGTTGTTCATCATTAACAAAAGATTAACCTTCCAGACTTGCCTTTCAACGCTAGCAAAGGTATAAAACGGGCTGATTATTAAAAGTTTGTAACTTAACTAAACACAATCAACTTGATATTTCTGCATGTTGAAACAACAAAAATTTTAAAACGTGTTTGGTCTTACCTATTGAGGATTTTATATGAGCACCCCAAATTCAGAGGCATTTTATGGCCATCCGGGCGGGTTGAAAACACTTTTCGTCACCGAAATGTGGGAACGCATGAGCTATTACGGCATGCGCGCATTACTTGTACTTTTTATGACGGCAACGTTACAAGAAGGCGGTTTAGGCATAACTATCGCATCAGCTACTGCTATTTATGGTTTATATACCGGTACTGTTTATTTTATGGGTCTTCCCGGCGGTTGGATAGCTGATAGATTACTTGGTGGCCAGAAAGCGGTTTGGTATGGTGGTATTATCATCATGTTCGGCCACATAGTTTTAGCTATTCCAAATGAAAAAACATTCTTTATTGGCTTGATTTTAGTTATTTTGGGTACCGGATTATTAAAACCAAATATTGGCGCTATGGTAGGCCAATTATATAGTGAAAATGATAAACGTCGTGACAGTGGTTATGCCATTTATTATATGGGCATTAACTTAGGCTCTTTCATTGGTTATTTAATTTGTGGTTATTTAGCGTCTGATTTTGGTTGGCACTACGCTTTTGGTGCTGCTGCAATTGGTATGGCTGCAGGTTTGATTCAATACAAAATCACTACACCTAAATTAGAAGGTGTAGGTTCAAAGCCAGTAGCGCCTTTATCAGCAAAAGGCCAACGTAATAGTTGGACCATTATTGTTGCCTCACTCGTTGCCATTGCTATTGTTACAGTATTAACATTTCAAGGTGTTATCGTTATAGACCCTATTGCCACAGCGCAATATGTTGCCATAGCATTTACTTTAATTTTTGTTGTTTATTATGCAGTTATTTACTTTTGTAGTGATTTAACAGGTAACGAAAAGAAAAAACTTTGGGCACTATTATTAATTTGTATTGCTTCTGCCTGTTTCTGGTCTGGCTTTGAACAAGCAGGGTCTTCAATGAACTTATTCGCACGTGATTATACTGACCGTATGATAGGTTCTTTTGAAATACCAACAGCATGGTTTCAGTTCTCAAACTCAATGTTTATCGTTTTGCTTTCACCTTTTTTCGCTGCATTTTGGATTAAGTTAGGCCAAAGAATGGTTACACCTGCATACGGCATTAAATGTGCTGCTGGTTTAATTATTATGGCGAGTGGATTTATTGTTATGTTTTTTGCAGCACAATATGCGGCAAGTGGCTTACAAGTAGCTCCAGGTTGGTTAATAACAACTTACTTCCTTCACACGGTTGGTGAATTATGTTTAAGCCCAATCGCGCTAAGTGCTGTAAGTAAATTATCGCCAAGAAGATTTGCCGGCCAAATGATGGGTGTGTTTGTTTTAACTTATTCAATTGGTAATATTATTTCTGGCTTACTTGCGGGTAATTATGATCCTAATAACGTTGAACAAATTCCAGCGTTATATATCCAAATCAGCCTATTTAGTATTGGTATTGGTATTGTAATTTTGCTTGTAGGTTTGAAATCAAGATTCTGGGAAGCGCTTAAAACAGAAGAAGATGATTCAACAGCACCGAACGCAGGAAACAACGGTACAACCACTACAGCATAGTTTTTCTCAATAATAATGCTTAAAAATAGCCAACAATTTGTTGGCTATTTTTTTGTCTGAAAAAAATGCACTTTAAATTTATTATCGTCGTTTTAGCACTGCCCTCATTTTCGTGACGATGCAGCCCCTAATTAACTGAACAGATAACACACGCTAATCCGAAATTTCATCTTAATAAAACTATTTAAAACACCTAAAAGCATCAGTAAATATAAGTAATTAATTCCGAGTTGTAACAATATACCCATAAGGGGCTATTTCCTTTTGCAGCTGTTTCTTGTACGTTGTGCTTTAGCCTATTATTTTGACGCCGTATCAGTTTAACTTAAGAAAAACGCGATTAATTATGACCACACGAAATCAAATAAGACAATTGATCAGGACCAAACGCCAAAACCTCAGTCATATTGATCAAAAAGAATTATCAGGTGATTTACTCACCCAATTAACACAAAGAACCGATGTGCTAACAGCTAAAAATATTGCCGTTTATTTAGCAAACGATGGTGAACTTGACCCTATGTTATTTATACACTGGTGCTGGCAGCAAAATAAAAATATTTATTTACCTGTTATTCATCCCTTTAGTCCTGGGAATTTATTATTTCTGCATTATCATCAAAATAGTGAAATGCAATCAAATAAGTACGGAATTTTAGAGCCTAAACTTGACGTTCGACTAATTAAAAGTATCAACGATATCGATATTATTTTCACCCCACTAGTGGCTTTTGACCTAACAGGTAATCGCTTAGGTATGGGAGGCGGGTTTTACGATAGAACCTTATCAGCTTGGTTTAAGCACTATCGCTATGTGGATGAAGAGAAAAATGCGTACGAAAGAAAGTTAACTAAGCCCTACCCTATTGGTCTGGCACATGACATTCAATTAATAGACGCAATTCCCTCTCAGCTCTGGGATATTCCGCTACCAGAAATAGTAACTCCGACTAGACAATATAAATTCGACATACATAAATAAACGCTAACTTAGTTAATACTGTTGTTATAATAGTGGCAATTGTAGTTAGCCTTCAGTTGTCATAATGATTATTTTAAACTTTATTGAACTGGGCACTATATTTTACTAACAACTGACAGTTAATAACTTCTAACTTATTTAAATACAGGCTAATTATGACTCAAGATGAAATGAAAAAAGCGGCAGCAATAAAAGCCCTAGACTATATCAAAGCGGATACGATTGTTGGTGTAGGTACGGGCTCAACAGTTAACCACTTCATAGACGCGCTTGCGACTATTAAAGGGAGCATTATCGGCGCAGTGTCTAGCTCTGACGGCTCAACTGAGCGCTTGAAATCATACGGCATTGAAGTATTTGATCTTAATAACGTTGATGGTATTGATGTTTATGTTGATGGTGCTGATGAAATTAATCCTCATATGCATATGATTAAAGGTGGTGGTGCTGCCCTAACCCGCGAGAAAATAGTTGCTGCAGTTGCTAAGACCTTCGTGTGTATTGCTGATGATACGAAACAAGTGCCTATGCTAGGTCGGTTTCCATTGCCTGTTGAAGTGATTCCTATGGCACGTAGTTATGTTGCCAGAGAGTTAGTTAAGTTAGGTGGCGATCCTGAATATCGTCAAGGCGTTGTTACTGACAATGGTAATGTGATCCTTGATGTGCATAATTTAGAAATACTCGACCCTAAAGCGTTAGAGAATAGTATTAATGCTATCGCAGGAGTCGTTACTAATGGCTTGTTCGCTAATCGTCCTGCCGACGTATTAATTATCGGCACACCAGACGGTGCAAAAATAGTAAAATAACACTTTAGAGTTTATGCCCTATATGATAGTTTAGGTATCTAGCCATCTAAACGCTTATTTAATTAAGTTTAAAATAAGTAAATTTTTGATCCAGAGAAGATTAACAACCATGAGCAATAATTCATTAGCGAAAGACAAAATTAAAATATTACTTTTAGAAGGCGTTCATCAAAGCGCTTTGGAAGAGCTTAAGAATAAAGGCTATTCTAATATTGAATATATTAAAACCTCACTTTCTGAAGCTGAGCTTATTAAGAAAATTGCTAATGTACATTTTATTGGCATACGTTCTCGCACAGATTTAAACGCAAAAGTGTTAAGCCATGCTAAAAAGCTTGTTGCTATTGGTTGTTTTTGTATTGGTACAAACCAGGTCGATAAAGCGGCAGCACAATCATTAGGTATTCCGGTATTTAACGCACCATTTTCAAATACCCGCTCTGTTGCTGAGTTAGTGTTAGGTGAAACGTTATTATTATTGCGCGGTATTCCTGAAAAAAGTGCTCAAGCACATCGTGGTGTTTGGAATAAGTCTGCCGCGGGTTCAGTTGAAGCTAGAGGTAAAACTTTAGGTATTATTGGCTATGGTCATATCGGCATGCAATTAGGCATACTTGCAGAAACGTTAGGTATGAGAGTACGCTTTTTTGATATCGAAACTAAGCTACCTTTAGGCAATGCCAGCCAAGCTCCTACCATGACTTCATTATTAAAAGAAGCCGACGTTATTAGCTTACATGTTCCTGAAACACCGCAAACAAAAAACATGATGGGCGCTGCAGAATTTGAAGTGATGAAAGACGGCGTTATATTTATTAATGCTTCTCGTGGCACTGTTGTTGATATCGATGCGTTAGCAGAGGCTTTAAGCAGTAAAAAAGTGGCCGGTGCAGCCATTGATGTATTCCCGATTGAACCTAAAGGCAACGATGAAGAATTTGTTAGCCCATTGCGCGCTTTTGACAACGTTATTTTAACGCCTCATATTGGTGGTAGCACTAAAGAAGCACAAGAAAACATTGGTCTTGAAGTAGCAAGCAAGCTGGCTAAATATTCAGATAATGGCTCTACGTTATCTGCGGTTAACTTCCCTGAAGTATCACTTCCTGGACACATTGGTACTAGCCGCTTATTGCACATTCATCACAATAAGCCAGGCGTGTTGACACAAATCAACCAAATGTTTGCCAAGCATAATATCAATATCGCTGCTCAGTATTTACAAACTGCCGACCAAATTGGTTATGTAGTTATTGATATTGAAGTTGAAAGTCGCGAGTTAGCGTTAAAAGAGTTAAAACAAATTGAAGCGACAATTAGAGTTAGACTTTTAAACTAGCTCTATCGCTAATATTAATGTGAATATGCATGTGCATGTGAATACTAAATCGTAAAAGCCAAAGCCTATAAGCTTTGGTTTTTTTTTAGCAATGTGTGCGGTTAGACAATATGCTTTTTGAAGATTAGAGCTTAGGGTGTGATTTTACTAGCATCGAACAATGTTCGACTTATAAACCGAATGACAAGCCAAGTTATAGGCTTAACTACAAAAATACGCACTGATAAGAATAATTGAAGGGGAAAGTTTTAACTTTAGTAGAAAATAACCATCATACAGGCCCAAGCGGCAATACCTGCGACAATATCGTCAAGCATAATACCAAAGCCACCATGACAGTTTTTATCGATATAAGAGATGGGCCATGGCTTTAAAATATCAAAAAATCGAAATAACACGAAACCTATCAGTAGCGTTTGCCAAGTTACTGGCATTAAAAACATGGTGATCAACAAGCCTACAAATTCGTCCCAAACTATCGCGCCATGATCAGGCACGCCAGCATCTTCGGCAGCTTTACCACAAATGTAAATTCCGGCGATACTCATAACAATTAACAACGACAAATAAATTGGATTACTTAACGGTGCCATCAATAAAAACAATGGTACTGCCGCTAAAGTACCAAAAGTGCCCGGTGCTTTAGGTGCTAAACCACTACCAAAGCCCAATGCCAGAAAATGCACAGGATTTGATAGACGAAAGTTTGCCGTAGATTTTGTCATATTCAGTCTTTGTTGCGAGAGAAATGTTCGAAACTTTTAGCGTGCAGTGTTACAGGTTTACTGTTTAGAGTCGTCGTGATTTTTTCACTACGGTTGATCTGACCAATACAGGTAATCGTGTTACTGGTATTAGCTAAAGCTGTTTCCATGCCTACTTTGTTATCTTCAGAAACCGTAAATAACAGTTCGTAGTCATCGCCACCAGCTAAGGTCATTTCATACGCTTTTTCTAAACCAACAGTGTCACGCAAAGCATTCGAAATAGGTAAATCGTCTAAAACAATATTAGCGCCTACTTTAGATGCTTTACAAATATGGCCTAAATCTGCAATTAAACCGTCAGATAAATCGATTGCTGAACTTGCGTACCCGCGAAGTGCTTGTCCGGCAAGAATTCTCGGTGTTGGAAAATCTAAGCTGCGTTGTACACTTTCTCTATATTCAGGGGCTACATTCACCTCTTTGAATATATGTTTAAGCGCTAATGCTGCATCACCTATTTCACCCGTGACATATATCCAATCACCGGCTTTGGCTCCTGCACGTGTAAGGTGCTTATCTTTTGGTACTAAACCCTGTGCAGTAAGTGTAATGCTCAAAGGGCCTTGTGTGGTGTCTCCACCCACTAATTGCACGTTATAAAATTCGCACAACTCAAACACACCTTGGCAAAATTCTTCTACCCACTTCACATCAACTTCTGGCAATGTAATTGCCAGAGAAATCCAAGTAGGTTCAGCGCCCATGGCGGCTAGGTCAGATAAGTTTACCGCTATCGATTTATGACCGATAGCTCGTGCGCTAGTCTCATGTGGAAAGTGCACGCCGGCAACTAGGGTATCTGTGGTAATTGCAATATTTTGACGCTCAGAAGGGCTGACTATGGCGCAGTCATCTCCGATCCCGAGTACAACATCCTTGCGTTTAATCGTTTGCTCACTAAAGAAGCGCTTGATCAATTCAAACTCTTTCATATTACAACCAAATTTTGACTATTCGTTCGGGCGAACAAGCTTAACGACTTTGTCTAACACACCGTTCACAAACTTATGACTATCGTCAGCAGCGAATGATTTTGCTAATTCAATGGCTTCGTTGATAATGACACGATAAGGCACATCTAAGCATTGAGTTAGTTCATATACCGCAACACGTAGAACCGCTTTTTCAACATGGTCAACATCCGCTAATGGGCGATCAACATGTGGTGCTATGTTATCATCAATACTGCTAACATTGGCTGTTACACCAGTAAACAATTGTTGAAAATAAGGAATGTCGAAACGACGCGCACTGTTCTCAGTCAAAAAATTTAATTCGATTTCAGAAACGTTATTTTGGCTTAGCTGCCAAGAGTAGACAGCTTGTACTGCCAATTCTCTGGCTTTTCTTCTAGGTGTTGGTTTCACAATAGTATCCTGTTATAACTTATCGAGCACATTAACCATTTCTAATGCACTTAACGCTGCTTCAGCGCCTTTGTTGCCTACTTTCAGGCCAGCACGATCAATAGCTTGTTCAATAGTATCTGTAGTAATAACACCAAATGCCACGGGTAAAGTATATTCCATTGCTACTTGTGCTAAACCTTTATTACACTCGCCTGCAACAAAATCAAAATGAGGCGTTCCACCACGGATAACAGCGCCAATAGCAATAATGCCATCGAATCCGCCTTTCGCAGCGATTTTTTTAGCTGCTACTGGCAGCTCATATGCACCAGGAACACGAATAACAGTAATATCGTTATCTGCAACATTTCCATGGCGTTTAAGTGCATCTACTGCACCTTCAAGTAAACTTTCAACAACAAAACTGTTAAAACGAGAGACTACAATGGCGAATTTCTTACCGGTTGCATCAAAGTTAGCTTCTATGACATTCATTTAAAAATCACCTACTGATAAAAATTTCGGCAATTCTAGCAAATTGCACGCCACTGAGGAACTCGTTTTGACAAATTTATACAAAATTAAACCGCTAAACTTGCTGTTTCACTTTGAGTAGCAGCACTTTAATCTGATTAAACTATTTTATTTGCTCGTGGCACATTAAGCGCCATTTTTGTATCATAGTGATATCTATACTTTACGTGCATATAATTAAAATTTTATGACTATTTATTTTTCTTCAAATAAAATACCGGCCTTGCATGAATTTAGCTTACATCAGCGACAAGCTATTTTAAGCTTGGCACAGGCTAAAATGTCTGCACCTGAAAAATTTATACTAAACATTATTAAGTTATCGTTATTGATACCACCATTTCTGTTTATTGCTAATTTACAAGGCTTTGCATTAGCAGCATCGGTGGCCGTTGTGTTAATAGCCTACTTTGCCTTATTAAGACCTATAATGTTGTATTTCGCACAAAAACATCTTGATAAAGCAATTGCCCAATACAAAAAAAGCGAACATTAGTTCGCTTTTTTCTTCTTTATTTTACTATAGATAAAACTACATTCCTTCTAGCTCTTCTAGGTAAGCGTCAATATTTTCTTCTTCTGCTTGGTCCACTTCGATAGGCGGATTACCATCGTGAACTTTAAATTCCATATTTTGGAAATAGGCATTTTTAACAAACTCGTACGGGTCTATTGCATCTTTTAGAATGCCTTCTTGATCTGCAAACGAAGCTCTAGCTTCCAAACCAATAATACCTGCACGCAACAAGTTAGGCCAAAAATCGATAATGGCAAGTGGCCAGTAATAGCTATCAACAAAGTCACCCACTTCTTCACGTACCGACGAAGGACCTAATGCGGGTACCATTAAAAATGGTCCGTCGCCAACTCCGTAACTGCCGAGT
Organism: Colwellia sp. 6M3; assembly: GCF_014077595.1. Classification (NCBI taxonomy): domain Bacteria; kingdom Pseudomonadati; phylum Pseudomonadota; class Gammaproteobacteria; order Alteromonadales; family Colwelliaceae; genus Colwellia; species Colwellia sp. 6M3. Next base: position 8,513 of record NZ_JACGWF010000055.1, read on the forward strand.
ACTTCACCAAATTCTTCTTCTTTGCGATTCCAGCCAAAATCACTTGCTGGGTCGAAAAACCCTAATAACCCTATGGTCGAGTTTAAAACAAAACGACCCGTTGATTTAGCCGCCTCGGTGAACTTTGCTTGTAACAAATGATTGATGATAGTTGAAGGTTCGTTCAAGTTCAGCGCCATGTTGTAAACACCTGAACGTAAATCCGTTGGCATATATTCCACATAACCTTGAGAAGCAGGTTTGAAAACATACTTATCGGCATAATCCCATGTGAAGGTCCAAAAAGGACGGTTTATGGCTTCGAGCGGATCTTTTGGATCAGATACGGATTGTTCTGACGAGGGTGTTGTCGAACATGCGGTTAAAAATAAAGTAAATATTATCATTAACAAAATCTGGAAATTAAATGTCGCCTTCTTGTTCAAAGCAACTTTTTTTGATCTGTTCACTACAGGATCCTTGTTAGCTAACCGATAGTAAAATTAATAACGGTTAAAATAGAAATATTTTTAAAGGCTTGAGTTTATCACGACAACATTAAAATTTTCATTTAAAAATGTAAATTTAATCGCAACTGACAATAACCAGTAAATAAGCACAGCAGTGTGAGTTGATGTAGAAGACAAGTACAAAGTAACTAAGTACTTAGCTACTTAGCTACTTTTTGGCGATGTATCGACAGTAACATTTCAGCTTCTGCTCTAGGTATTTCGCATTCACGCATAATTTCAGCGATGTCTGCGCCAAGTTCAACCAATTTTTGAGCGCGTGTGTATAGCTTATCTTCTGGTTGTTGATGGAGAAGTTTTTCTATGGTCTCAGCTTGAGCACTAAATTGCTCTTGAGCCACTTTTATACGGTGCTCTAGTTGTTTGCTAACTTGTTCATTTTCTAACTGGGTGTCATTACATTGTTGTTGGGTAGCTTCTAATGCCGACTGATTACTCGCAAGCAGATTTTGTAATTCTATCAGCTGTATTTCTTGGCTTTGTACCTGTTGCTGCAAATTCTGAATTTGCTGAGAAAAGCGATTTTTAAGCGCCAATAACAACATGGCAACAAGCATCACAATGGCAAATGCGATTAAACTTATCAGGTTAGCAGGAATATTTTCCATAAGACTATTGGCTTCACTAGAAATTAAAGCCTGCATTAGCAGGCTTATGAGCTATCGTTAGAATTGTTTTAATTCATCCCATTCGTCATCAGACAGCAGTTTATTTAAATCGACTAAAATAAGTAGTTCACCTTCTCGGTTAGAAACACCTTGAATAAACTTCGCACTTTCATCGTTACCTACATTAGGCGCTACATCTATTTCTGATGCTCGTAAGTAAACCACTTCGGCAACACTATCAACTAAAATGCCAATGACTTGGGTATCCGCTTCAATGATCACAATACGCGTATTATCTGTTATTTCAGCAGATTCAAGCCCAAACCTTGCTCGGGTATCAATAACGGTTACAACATTACCACGAAGATTTATAATACCCATAACATACATAGGTGCGCCTGGCACTGGTGCTATTTCGGTGTAGCGCAATACTTCTTGTACTTGCATTACGTTAATACCGTAGGTTTCGCTACCAAGTTTGAAGGTTACCCATTGTAGTACTTCATCATTAATGTCTACACGTTCACTTGCATTGCGTCTTTCATCAGACATTCTGCTGACCTCTTTAAATTTCTGTTTTACTAAAGTACTTATGCACTAAGTATACTGGCAAGATTAAATTCATCAATTAATCTTACTTTATATTTGCGTTATATTTGCGCCTTTTTCCAATAACTTAATTAAGGAATCAACATCTAACAGTGCGCACATACGATTTTTAACTAATCCGGCAAGCCAAGGACGCTTGTTTGGGGTATCTAACCATTTAACATCTTCTTGCTTAAGCGTTACCGTATCAACCAACTTTTCAGCCGATAAGCCCCATTCTGAATTATTAAGCATAATAATGTATTGATAATTAAGTGCTGAAAGTAGTGCTTGGTCGCATTTTTCTGGCATTACCCAAAGCGCAGTATCAACCACGTTAATTTTTTCTTCTCTATGCAGCATAACGCCTTTAAACCAATCAGGCTTACCCATAAGTGGCGTAGTTTTATTATTGCTGTGTATACCGCCTAATTCAACTAATGGCACAGCGATAATTAATCCAGCAACTTCGAAAAACATAGCCTGAAAGTCACCTTGACGATAACTCAGCGGTTTACTGTCAGCAAAGCCCCCTAAGCTTTTACGTGTTTTAATTTCATTAACATTAGCTTTAACCGCTGCTAATGTGGGTTCATTAGTGATTGTTTTCGACTGTATTTCTGACGACTTATTCTTTGACGAAATGGGCTCAACGTCTATATCTTCTGAAGCTTTAGTTTCAACCTGCGTTTTTTCAAGTAAACTTTTATTGGCCGCCTTTGCTGAGCTTAGTGGTTTAGCCTCTTCTTGTGCTGCAACTTGCAATAAATTGGCATTATTAAGTAAGCTCTCAAGTGGCTGTGCTTGTTTTTCTTTAACGGGTAACGTAGCTTTTTCTTTAACTTGCCGCGCTGGTTGTGGCTCCACTTCTTCTGTAAGCAATTCTGACAAATAGCTTTGCATTAATTTTTTACTAGCAGCTAAAGACTTTGACATGGGCTTACTTACTCTGTGTAGTTAAGTTAACTAAATAGGTTAATAAATCTCGATAAGCTATGACACCACGAGATTTCGCAGCATAGTCAGAAGGCACTTTTTGAGCGTTACTGGCATTTCTAAAATTAGTATCGATCGGAATGACTGCCGACCAAACATCTTCACCATATAATGTTAGCAGTTTTTGATAAGTTAATATCGACGCTTTTGTGCGTTTATCAAACATAGTAGGCACAATAGTATATTTAAAGCCTGAGGGCTGCTGCGCTTGCATAATATCTAACGTTTTCATCATACGATCTAAACCCTTTAGCGCTAGAAACTCGGTTTGAACCGGAACAATAATTCTATCACTGGCGGCTAAGGCATTAACCATAAGTACCCCTAACACAGGAGGACAATCGATTAATACATAGTCATATTCGCTATCAATTGCACGTAAAGCTTTTTTAAGTACTAAGCCCATACCGCCTTTATTACCAAGTGCGCGATCAAGTGTTGCTAACCCCATGGTTGCCGGCAATATATCAATATTGTCATAACTCGATGGACAAAGGCTTTGCATTATTTGCTCTTTGCTCGCTACTTGCATAAACAAGTCATACACACTCAGTTCCAAGTCTTCCGACTCAATACCAAAATAATAACTTAATGATGCATGCGGGTCGGTATCAACAAGCAGAACACGATGGCCTTGTTCTGCTAATAATCCAGCCAAGGCGATAGTGGTAGTTGTTTTGCCTACCCCGCCTTTTTGATTTGCAACTGTCCAAACTACCAAGTGTAATTCCTATTATTCATCATCTTTATTTTCCGGCGGGTTAGTGACTTCAGGGTTATTAGTCTCCGCTCTTGTTGTAATACGAATACCACCATTTTCCAGCCTAATAATACGAATTTCATCATCAACATCATCAGTATTAATGTTTTTTATCGCTTCTACGTCTTGTACTGAAATAGTTGGTGTCGCCAATAAATTGGCTTTTTCGAGACCATACTTAGAAATAGCAATAACAACACGACGGTTTTTTGCTCTTCCAGTGGCTGTAGCATTGTCACCACTTGGGTAATATTGACCATACCCTTCTATCGCCATTCGGGCAGGGTTTAAGGTTAACTCTTCTAAAACTCTTAAAATAGCGGTTGCTCTAAATACTGATAACTCCCAATTAGAAGAGAATATTTCTGTTTCAATTGCTTGATTATCAGTATAGCCCCGCACCCGAATATAGTTACTCGCATCAGCAATAACTTGATGAATAACGAGTAATATATCTTTAGCGGCATTAGTTGGCGAAGATGAACCACTAGGGAACAGCAAGCCGCTGTTTAATTCGATTTCTAACCAGTCACCGTCAATTTGTAATTGTGCGTAGCCAGATTCAACTAACTCGTATAAAGCTTCATGTAGGTCTTTCTCTAGAGAAGTTAATGTCGTCCCTACTTGAGCATCTGAGACGTTTGATAAGGTTACTTCACCGGTTACAAGTTCAGGTCCAGCGTCAATTAATATTCCATTACCGTATAAACGTTTTTTAGTTTTAGCACTGTTAACAGGTAAAATGTCATCACCATGCCCACGGTTTTTAGGCTGTTCATCGTTAGCTTGAAACACTTTACCAATCGATTCAGTCGCCGTTTCAAAAGGTTCTTCGTTGATCATTGCCATCGCGTAAAGCACGACAAAAAGTGCAAAGAGTAAGGTCATGTAATCTGCGTAAGAAACTAACCAACGTTCAACATTTTCATGTTCAACTAAATGACGTCTTGATCGGAGGCGGTTCATTGCTCTAACCGAAATGCCGATAATTTGTTTTCAATGGCATGTGGATTTTCTGCTAACGCTATGGCGATTAACCCTTCGGTCATCATTTCACGGTACATAGTTTGTTGATGCACAATAGCTTTAATTTTATTCGCAACAGGTAAATAAATAAGGTTGGCAAACCCAACACCGTAAATAGTTGCGACAAAGGCGGTGGCAATACCTTGCCCCAATAATTGTGGATCGGCTAAATTTGACATGGCATGAATTAAACCAAGTACCGCACCTAAAATACCTATGGTTGGACTGTACCCACCCATCGACTCAAATACGTGAGCAGAGCGCAAGTTATGCTCTCTATACAAGTCTAAGTCTAACTCAAGTGAAACTCTTAAGTTTTCAACTTCAGCACCGTCAACAAGTAGGTTTAACCCCTTGTTGACGAAAAAATCATGTTCTTCTTCGGCGATATATTCTAATGATAAAAAACCAGATTCACGGGCTTTTTCAGCCCACTGAACAATCGACTCTATTCCCTGCTCAACATTATATTTAGGCGGAACAAACAACCATTTTAATAATGTCATTGCATGTAAAAATTGACTTTGTGATGACTGCAACATAACGGCACCCAGTGTGCCACCAAAAACAATAATGAATGCAGGTAGCTCTAACAGTGAAGAAACTGAGCCACCATCAATTACAAAGCCAAAATATATCGCCAATATGGCAATTAACAACCCTGATATACTTAGTTTATCCATGCTGTATTTCCTTAAGAATTGCAGATGGAAAGCTATCAATCGCCAGTGATTTTTCAGATATTCCTGCAACCGTTACCGCTTGTGGCATACCATAAACTACACAAGACTCTTCATCCTGTGCCCAAATAGTTGCCCCTTTGCTTTTTAATAATCGTGAACCTTCACGACCATCGGCACCCATTCCGGTTAATATAATACCTAAAACATTGCCACCAAAAACTTTAGCGGCTGAAGCAAAACTAATATCTACACTGGGTTTGAAAGCAATCCGCTCAGAATTATCTTCCAGTACTCTCAGCTTTGCTGCATTTTCTGTACCATCAATGACCATTTGTTTACCGCCTGGCGCTATATATGCGTGACCAGGCTTTAAAATGTCACCGGAACTTGCTTCTTTAATGGTTATTTTACACAGGTTATTTAATCGGTTAGCAAACGCTAAAGTAAATGCCGCAGGCATATGTTGAACAATAACGATCGGCAAAGGAAAATCTTCTGGTAACTGAATTAATAGCTGCTGCAAGGCTACAGGCCCACCTGTTGATGTTCCTATCGCTAATAATTTGTATTTTTTTGCTGAATTTTTACTTGCTAAATCGCTTTGGTACTTGGCATTACCGTCAGCAAGTTTAGAAGTGGGGTTATTGGTATTAGTATTCGTTTTCGCATCAACCGCAGCCCGAGAGCGAAAAGTAGAAATGCGCGGTAATACTGTACCTTTCTTTTTTGCCAGTTGTTTGACACGTTGACGCAATAAGCTTCCTGCGTCTTCTGTCGTTTTGGCTATTTCATTGAATTTTTTTGGCAGAAAATCTAACGCACCCGCATCTAAAGCCTCAAGTGTAGCTTTAGCTCCAGAGTGAGTTAACGAAGAAAACATAATAATAGCAGTAGGTGCTTTCGCCATTATTTGTTTAACAGCGTCAATGCCATTAAGCAATGGCATCTCTATATCCATGGTTATTACGTCAGGCTTTAGCGCAATAGCTTTTTCAACCGCGTCTAAACCATTAATAGCAACATCAACAACCTCGAGATCAGGATCATTGTTGAGAATATCCGTTACTCGGCGTCGAAAAAAACTGGAGTCATCAACCACCAATACTTTAAAGGACATTTACAATCTACTTCCTGTCGTTGTTAATTTATTATCAAAACTGCTATGAACGTAATTTTTTATGCAATATCGATTTTTTCGAATAATATTTAAGCATATTAGGGACATCAATAATTAACGCTATGCCGCCGTCACTGGTTATAGTAGCACCTGCCATGCCTGGCGTGCCGTGCAATAATCGATCTAAAGGTTTAATAACCACTTCCTCTTGTCCAATTAAACTGTCAACAACAAAACCAATTTGCTGATTACCTAATTGTACAATCACAACATGACCGCGTTCTCGTGGTTTTTCAATATAATCACGCACTAACCACTTATCGAGGTAAAATAATGGGATCGCTTTTTCGCGCACTATAATGGTTAACTGCCCATCAACGACATTTGTTTTGGTTAAATCAAGATGGAATATTTCATTTACGGCAGCCAAAGGTAAAGCGAAGGTTTGCTTACCAATAATGACCATTAATGTGGGTAATATGGCTAATGTTAATGGCACTTTAATTTCAAGTATGGTGCCAATCCCCATCTCTGAATCAATATTAACCGTACCATTGAGTTGGGTAATTTTTGTTTTTACTACATCCATACCAACGCCACGTCCTGAAACTTCTGAGATTTCAGTTTTAGTTGAAAAACCTGGCGCAAAAATCAAACTAAAAGCTTCTTTGTCAGTCATGCGTGCGGCCGCATCGGCGTCTAAAACACCTCGTTCGATCGCAATTTCTTTTAATTTATTTGCATTCATCCCTGCACCATCATCACGAATAGTGAGGAGAATGTGGTCACCTTCTTGTGATGCTGATAACACCACAACACCTTCTCGTGGCTTACCAGAGGCTTCGCGCTTCTCTGGTGATTCGATACCATGATCGACTGAATTACGCACAAGATGCACAAGCGGATCGGCGAGTGCTTCGACTAAATTTTTATCTAAATCGGTTTCTTCACCTTCAAGAATCAGTTTAATTTCTTTATTTAAACTACGAGCTAAGTCACGTACTACACGAGGAAAACGCCCAAAAACCTTTTTAATGGGTTGCATTCGCGTTTTCATTACCGCGCCTTGCAAGTCTGTTGTTACGGCATCTAAATTTGATACGGCTTTGGTTAAGTCTTCATCTTCTTTAGACAATCCAAGGCTAGTTAAGCGATTTCGAACGAGTACTAATTCACCTACCATGTTCATAATTTGATCTAAACGTTTGGTATCAACCCTAACGGTTGTTTCACCTTGTGATGGTTTTACCAGTGACGATTTTTTGTCAGTTGCCTCAGCGGGTTGATTAACCACTGGTTTAACTGTCGGCTTAACTTCAGGTTTTTTCGGTACAGATGCATTTACCGCCGGTGCTGATGGAGCGGTTTTTTCTATTGGTGCTTCAGGTACAGACGCTTTAGCGTTAGGCCCTTGTCCTTTGCCGTGTAACTCGTCTAATAATGCCTCAAAATCAGCATCATTTATTTCATCCGGTGAACTTGGTGCTGCTTTAGGAACTTCTACTTTAGGACTTTCTGCTTTAACCGTTGCAGAAAATGCGCCTTGGCCATGCAGTTCATCTAATAACGATTCAAACTCGTCATCCGAAATATCATTACTACTTGCTTCTACAGGCTTAGCAACCACAGGCGCAGTTGGCGTTGGCGAACCGCCGCCATGAAGTTCATCTAATAAACGTTCAAATTCGTCTTCTGACATTTCGTCATTTGAATTAGCATTATTTGATGCAGGCACTGCAATAGGAGTTTCTACGACATCTGCTGTTTGATTGTCTTGAGCTTCAGGTTGAGATAATCGATGTAATTCGGCGATTAATGTAGGATCGGGGCTTGATAATGGTTCTTTATTTTGTACTTGCGCAAATTGTTCATTAATGGTGTCAAGTGCTTGCAGGATCACATCCATTAACGCTGAGGTAACAGCACGTTGTTGATTTCTTAAAGTATCAAAAACATTTTCAGCACCATGACAAGCTTCTACAAGCTCAGCAAGTGATAAAAAGCCAGCGCCGCCTTTTACGGTATGAAAGCCCCTAAAAATAGCGTTAAGTAATTCGGCATTATTAGGATCATTTTCAAGTTCAACTAATTGTTCCGACAAGGTTTCAAGTATTTCTCCAGCTTCGATTAAAAAATCCTGAAGAATTTCCTCATCTTGTTCAAATGACATTTAGTAACTCCTATTAAAAACCTAAACTTGATAATAAATCATCAACGTCGTTTTGATCTGAAAGAACATCTTGGCGGTTTTCGCTGTTAATGATTGGACCTTCTACTAAATTTTCGCCTACTTTAGGTAGATGGTTAGATTTATCTTTTTCTGATGAAATACCAAAAGCAGTTAACATATAAATTAGGCTTTCTTCAACTTCACGCACTAAATCTATAACTTTACGAATAACCTGACCGGTAATATCTTGAAAGTCCTGTGCCATCAGAATATCTGTCATTAAGCTATGAATTTTACTGGTCTCTTTTTCAGTCGTTTTCAATAAAACGTCAATATCTAAACATAAGGACTTAAATTCACTTACATCAAGTTCGTTGTGCATTAATTTTTGCCACAACGGATTAACCGTACTAATTTTCTTTTGAATACCGTCAACGACTGGAAATATTGCTTCAACCGCATCCATCGTTTTATTAGCAGCCTCTTCAGTATGACTAATAACAAAGTTTAACCTTTCTTTAGCATCAGGAATATCAGCTGTTGCTAAATCACTCAAGCGCTCATCAACATGAAAATTATTTAATGAGTCATGTAATTGCCGGGTTAATTTACCTATTTCTGCGAACAATTCGTTGTTAATCGGGTTTTGTATTTCTGAAATTAACTCATTGGCTTTAGCTTGTTGGTCTGTTTCAATATACTCAACCAACAACTTTGCTTGCTCTAAAGAAACATGGACACTTGTATTTGTACTCATAAGACGGCCTTGCATAACAGAAATGATTAATTAACCGAGACGCTCGAAAATTTTATCAAGCTTGGCATTTAAGGTTGCTGCCGTAAATGGTTTTACGATGTAGCCATTAACACCAGCTTGCGCCGCCATGATAATTTGTTCTTTCTTAGCTTCTGCAGTTACCATTAAAACCGGTATATGCGATAAATTACTGTCAGCTCTTATTGCTCGAAGTAAATCGATACCTTGCATGCCTGGCATATTCCAGTCGGTAACAACAAACTCAAAATTACCATCTTTAAGCATCGGCAGTGCTGTGTTACCGTCATCAGCTTCTGAGATATTGGTAAAACCTAAGTCACGTAACAAGTTTTTGATTATACGTCTCATTGTTGAAAAATCGTCAACAACAAGCACTTTCATATTTTTATCCAAGGCACCCTCCGGTGAGAACATTTAAAAATTCTACGATGATATTATTTATTCTACTTAACTTTGCCAAGATTGCATACGAGCTTTTAATCGATGCATTGCTTGACTGTGTATTTGGCTTACCCGAGATTCACTGACATCAAGAACTTGGCCTATTTCTCTAAGGTTAAGTTCTTCATCATAATACAAAGACAGTACTAAAGCTTCTCGTTCGGGTAAAGAGGAAATACATTCGGCCAATGATTTTTTAAAGAAACTGTGTTCAATATTAGCATAGGGTTCATCAGGCTGTTGGCTCTGGGCAACTTCAATTACATCTTCACTCACGCCTAAATCGTCAATGCCGAGTATTTTACCTGCACTAACATCATTCAAAATTTGATGGTATTCGTTAATCGAAAGTTCTAACTTTTCAGCCACCTCAAAGTCGCTTACGTCACGACCATGTTCAGCTTCTAAATTTTTTATTGCTTCGCTGATCATACGGCTATTTTTGTGAACTGAGCGAGGAACCCAGTCACCACGGCGAATCTCATCAAGCATAGCACCACGAATGCGAATACCTGCGAAGGTTTCAAAGCTAGCACCTTTGGTATTGTCAAAATTATTTGATGCTTCAAGTAAGCCGATCATGCCCGACTGAATAAGATCGTCCACAATAACACTGGCAGGTAATCGGGCAAGTAAATGATAAGCGATACGCTTCACAAGCACCGTGTGTTGTTCCAATAAAGCCGACTTGTCAACACTATAAGTATGTAGTTTTACCACTATAGCTCACTTTTTTGGTCGTTAGTGTTCTAGCAATTGCTCGATGAAAAACTCTAAATGTCCTGAAGCCTCTTTGGGCACAGGCCAGCTGATAATGTTTTTGGCGAGAGCTTTTAAGCCAATAGACGCTGGAGAGTCTGGATATGCTTCGACAATTGCTTGTTGTTTTCTCACTGATTTACGAATATTTTCATCGTAAGGAATAACAGCAACAAGCTCTAAAGTAACATCTAAAAATCTATCGGTTACTTTTGAAAGCTTGCCAAATAAATTTTGACCTTCTTTTGGACTGCGGACCATATTTGCTACGACTTTAAATTTGAATAAACCGTGGTCTCGGCTTAACAGTTTCATTAAGGCATAGCAGTCGGTAATGGAAGTAGGCTCGTCACATACAACCAATAAAACATCTTGTGATGCTCGACAAAAACTTAGCACCATATCGGAGATACCAGCGGCTGTATCAACAATTAAAATATCGAATTTGGTTTGCATATCACTAAAGGCGCGAATAAGCCCAGCATGCTCTGCAGGAGTTAAATCCACCATAGATTGTGTGCCGGAAGTTGCTGGGATAATGTTAATACCAGCGGGACCTTGAATAATAATATCGTCAAGTTCACACTCACCAGATAACACATGAGACAAGTTTCGTTGCACTCGCAAACCTAACATTACGTCCACATTCGCTAAACCTAAATCGGCATCAAGCACAAGTACGCGCTTACCTAATTGAGCTAAGGAAATAGCGGTATTTAATGAGACATTAGTTTTACCAACGCCACCTTTACCACCTGAAACTGCTATGACTTTAATATGTTGGGGATCTTGCATTTTTCTTAAGCCGCTCGCTTGATCTATCATCTAAGTAACTTCTCTATATAATACCAATTAAGATAAATATTCAATGGGTATAATTGCTCTGCCATTCTTAAGGCGACTAAACTGCAACGGCTGTTACGGGTGTGCGCCATGAAACAGCATTTGAGCGTTGAGACTTATTTGCCATTCTATCTGCAAGCGTAACTAATTTCTCAGCATTTGCAACCTTAATATCTTCCGGAACTCTTTGTCCATCAGTAAGATAGCCAATAGCTAAACCGTTTTGTAGCGATGTAGTGATTATTTCGCCAACACTAAGACTTTCATCTAGTTTAGTATATATACAACCGGCAAGTGGAATACGCTTAAAGCGTTCAACATTTTCTTGCATTACACGTTGCTGTGTATTGGCTGCTAACACTAAGTAGTTACGAATTCTAACACGTGCATTAGAAATTAAGGTAGTCAAATGCTCGGTTAGACGCATATCTCTTTGCCCCATCCCTGCAGTATCTATTAATATTAATTTCTTTTGTGAAAACTGTTGTAATAAGGTGTCTAGCTCATCGCCGTCATTCGCAAGTTTCACTTGGCAGCCAATAATACGACCATAGGTAGCAAGTTGTTCAAAACCAGCAATACGGTAACTGTCAGTTGAAATTAAAACGACTTGGTCAGCACCATGTGCTTGAGCAAACCTGGCGGCTAATTTCGCGATAGTCGTTGTTTTACCTACACCTGTAGGGCCAACAAGTGAAACTACACCACCGCGTTGAATAATATCATTATTAGTGGTGTTTAATTGTTCAGCTATAATATGCTTTGCTTGCTGCCATGCATCTTTTTCATGACTATTTGCAGGTATGTAACCCGCAATTTGATCAGCAACTTCTTCATTTAATCCCATCGCCATCAATTTATTCACTAAGACAGCACGCATCGGATCTTTTTGCGCCATGTCTTGCCACATTAAACCAGACATTTGATGTTCTAATAACTGGCGAATAGACGACATTTCTTTTTGCATGTTTTCAAATTCGCTGCCACTTATTTGACGTTCGCTATGAGACTGCACTTTTTGACCACTTGATAATGCGCTATCAAAAGCATTATGTAAACTTGAAGCGTTTGTTTCACCACCTTGTTGATGGTTAACATTTTCATTTGGCGAATCTATTCCCGAAGTTTGTGCTAAACGAGAAGTGAAATTTTTGAATTGTTGCTCAATATCTTGCTCAGGTGCACCCGGTTTTATATCTGCTTGTTTAGTCGATTTAGTGGCTGAGTTCTCTATATTACTATTAAATGCTCGTGTTGCAGGTGCTTTATCATAACCGTTTTGCTGCACTTGTCGGCTTAATAACGCCGCTAAACTATCTACGGGCACATCTGAGTTTTGCTGGGTAGCTTGTTGCGGAGCGCTACTAATGGCGACAGTGTCTTCAGCAATATCAACGCGACTTGCTGGTTGGGCATTATCTGAAGTGCTTGGTTCAAGGTTAAGTTGACCACGTTGTGAAGTCGATTGAGCAGGCTTGATATTTTGGTTGTAGTCAACCGCTGCCATTAACTCGACACCTTCAGCAATTTTTTTATTTGACATAATTACTGCGTCTACACCCAACTCGTCTTTAATTTGTGCAAGTGCGCTTCTCATGTCTTTTGCTACGTAACGTCTAATTTTCATCGCCAACCCTTATTATTCAGTACAACTACGTTGAAATATCTTTTTTACTGGCCGATAGCACTAACAATTTTAATTTGTTTGTCATCCGGAATTTCTTGATAAGAAATTACACGTAATCCCGGGATGGTATATTTCACAAACTTAGCGAGTACTGAACGTAAAATTCCTGACGTTAATAAAATTGGTGTATCGCCAGCCATTTCCTGCTGTTGTGCACCGTCTGTCAAAGATTTCTGTAATCGTTCTGCTAAGCCTGGCTCAATACCTGCGCCATCGTCTCCAGCCATTTGCATAGACTGGTGCAACATTTGTTCCAACTCTGGTGACAAAGTTATGACGGGTACTTCAACCGTTGGCCCAACTAATTCTTGGACTATAAATTTACGCAGCGTTATGCGAACAGCCGCGGTCAATACTTCAGGATCTTGGCTCTTAGGTCCGTACTCTACTAATGTTTGAATAATGCTACGCATATCACGTACTGCCACACCTTCGTTCATTAAGTTTTGTAATACTTTTACGATTGTACCTAACGAAAGCACATCAGGGATCAGGCCTTCAATAAGTTTAGGATAGCTCTTCTCAAGCATATCAAGTAAGTTTTGAACTTCTTCATGCCCTAATAATTGTGCGGTATTGTTGGTTAGAATTTGACTCAGGTGAGTCGCTAACACTGTTGCAGAATCAACGACAGTATAGCCAAGAGATTGAGCGTGCTCTCGTTGTTCTTGCTTAATCCATACAGCGTCTAAGCCAAAGGCAGGGTCTTTTGTTGCAATACCATCAAGCTTGCCAAAAACTTGGCCTGGGTTAATTGCTAATTCATTATCATGACGGATTTCTGCTTCACCTACAGTAACGCCCATTAGCGATATACGGTAACTGTTAGGATCTAAATCTAGGTTGTCACGAATATGTACCGCAGGTACTAAAAAACCAAACTCTTGTGAAAGCTTTTTCCTGACACCTTTAATACGGTTAAGTAACTCTCCGCCTTGGGCTTTATCTACTAGAGGAATAAGTCGGTAGCCTATTTCTAGGCCAATAATATCAACATGATTAACATCATCCCAACCAAGGTCTTTAACTTCAGCTTCTTGTTTTATGCTTTGCGCTTCTTCTGCATGGGTATCTTCAACCAGTTGTGCGGCTTTAGCGACTTTATATTTATTACTAAAAAAAGCGATACTACCTATTAATATTGCAAAAGTTAAAAAGGCAACGTGTGGCATACCTGGCACTATGCCCATAACAAACATAACACCAGAAGCTATGTAAAGTGATTTGCCTTGCCCAAGCTGGCTACTAACTTGCTCGCCCATATCTTGAGAAGTGTTTTGGCGAGTCACTACGATTGCCGTACCAACAGATAGTAGAAGCCCCGGAATTTGCGCAACTAAGCCGTCACCTATCGTCAGTAAAGTATATATTTCAACGGCACTATCAAACGATAAATCATGTTGAACCATACCTATAATTAAACCACCAACAATGTTGATGAAAAGAATTAAAATACCGGCAATGGCATCACCTTTTACAAACTTACTCGCACCATCCATTGAACCATAAAAATCGGCTTCACTGGTAACTTCAACTCGGCGTTCTCGTGCTTGATCAGCGGTAATAAAGCCGGCATTTAAATCGGCGTCAATCGCCATTTGTTTACCAGGCATAGCATCTAAGGTAAAGCGCGCAGTAACTTCAGCAATACGGCCCGCACCTTTTGTGACAACAACAAAGTTTATAATAATAAGAATGGCAAAAACGACTAAACCAACCGCGTAGTTACCACCAATAACGACGGAACCAAATGCTTCAATAACTTTACCTGCGGCATCAGGGCCTTCATGCCCTTCAAGTAAAACGACACGAGTACTCGCAACATTTAGTGCTAAGCGTAAAATAGTTGCAATCAACAATACCGCGGGGAATGAGCCAAACTCGAGCGGTTTTAAGGTATAAACCGTGATTAATAGTACGACCAGAGACAAAGCGATATTGAAGGAGAAGAGAATATCCAGCAAGATTGCCGGCATAGGCAAAATAACCATACCGAGAGCAGCCATAACTAGAAATGGCGTACCTAGACCCGAGAGAAGGTTAAGTTTTTGTTTCTTTATATTATTAAAAGTGGCGGCTAACTGCATGAGCTCTTAGGGATAATTTTTTGACATGTCTGATAAAAAGCAATAATCAGACCAATTCGAGAAAGCTTAGTTAAAATATATAAGTTAAAAAGGGTCAGATGGCCGCTGTCAGTAAAAGCAGTAGATTGGAGGTTGAGAGTTAGAAGCTGCTAATTGATAGCTATCATCTTATTAATAACTGCCATTAGCTGACAGATAACAGTTAAAAATAAAACTGATTTAATATCGGAATTCATCCGGAATAGGGAGGTTTTTTGCAACCGCTTTTGGCCGACGTGCCTTGCCTTTTTTATGCGCATCTAATTGAAAGATAAAGGCTAATATTTGTGCGACAGCAGCAAATAATTGTTCAGGTATTTCTTCATTAGGTTCTGCTGTGTAGTAAAGCGACCTTGCCAAAGCGGGAGATGTAACAATCTCAATATTGTGCTCTTTAGCAATGGTGCGAATATGCAGAGCCATTTCGTCAATCCCTTTAGCAACCAATACAGGTGCCCCGCCCACTGCAGCATCGTACTTAAGCGCTACAGAATAATGGGTAGGGTTAGTTATTACCACGTCAGATCCGGGCACATCTTGCATCATACGTCGTTGCGACATTTCATATTGCGCTCTTCTTACACGGCCTTTAGTTTCAGGGCTACCCTCAGAGTTTTTCATTTCGTCTTTGATTTCTTGCTTGCTCATTTTCAATTGACGATTGTGATTCCAAACTTGATATGGCGCATCTATAACAACAATAATACCAATGGAAAGTGCTAATGCTAGAAACATCCACATCAGTAATGAAACAGCATGAGCAAAATTATTAGGAATATTTTCTGTGCTTAAGTTTACTATTTGATCAAACAGGCCACTTAACAGCAAATAAGCAGAAATAAAGACCACAAAAAACTTCAAAATGGATTTAATAAGTTCAACGTAGGCTTGCACACCAAACATACGTTTAAAACCAGCCATAGGGGAAAGTTTGCTAGCTTTTGGTGCCATAGCTTCCCAAGAAAAGCTAATGCCACCAAGGATCATATTGCCAATTAATGCTGCAAAAACAATAATGATGTGAATCCAAATAAAAGGCACTATTATCGCACTAACGCCATCGCTTGCCACTTGATATAAGGCATGTACATCCATGGTTTCTTTTCGATTTAAGCTAAATAATCGGATCATCATCTTAGACAAGCCTGCAACCAGAGAGCTACCTAAAAGCATAATGGCTAAAGCGGCTCCAACTAAAACAAACATGGTGCCTAAATCTTTTGAACGGGCTATTTGGCCTTTTTTTCTGGCATCAGAGAGCTTTTTCGCCGTGGGTTCTTCAGTTTTTTCACCACTATCTGACTCAGCCATTAAGGTGCTGCTCCACAATCAATCAGGTAACAGCTAAAATCTAATGCCCGTTGCCACTGCAAAATAAAATGACTATAAAAATTACCCATGGTTAGCCACATGATCAATAAACCAGCACACATGGTAATGGGAAAACCAATAGCGAAAATATTTAATTGTGGTGCTGCTCGGGTCATAATGCCAAATGAAAAATTAATCAGTAACATTGCCGTTAAAGGCGCTATTGCAAGTGATAAAGCGGTAGCAAACATCCATCCGCCCCACTCGGCAATTTCTTTAAATTTAATACTGGAAAAATCAGTGGCGGGAATAGGAATAGTGTCAAAACTGGCAACCACAAACTGCAAATAAGCTAGATGACCATCCATCGCCCAAAATAATAATGAAGATAATATTAGGAAGAACTGACCTACCGCTGGCACGCTTGTACCACTGGCAGGGTCGACAAGTGAGGCGAAGCCTAAGCCCGTTTGCATCGCAATAATTTGCCCTGCTAACGTAAAGGTATTAACCACCATCACGGTGACAAACCCTAACATTATGCCAACAATCATTTGCTCGCCAATTAATAATGCAGTTGCTAATGAAAACAAGTTATCAACACGAGTAGGCGGTAGTGCAGGCATAACAGCAACGGTAATTGCCAAACAAAAAAACAGTTTTACACGCCCTGGAATGGCTTTTGCGCCTAAGCCGATCATTGACATAACCATGGCTGAAATACGCGCAAGGGGCAACAAAAAGTCAGCCATGCTTTGGTTGATAACTGACTCAGTGAACTCCACGGTTAACTCACCACACTAGGAATACTACCAATCAACCTTATGGAGTAATCCATGAGTTTTTGAACTAGCCAA
Source organism: Colwellia sp. 6M3 (assembly GCF_014077595.1). Taxonomy (NCBI): domain Bacteria; kingdom Pseudomonadati; phylum Pseudomonadota; class Gammaproteobacteria; order Alteromonadales; family Colwelliaceae; genus Colwellia; species Colwellia sp. 6M3. The sequence goes on from NZ_JACGWF010000055.1 coordinate 25,772, forward strand.
TGTCCACCCATAATTAAGGCGAGTAAGGTAACAATTAAACGCGGTAAAAAGCTCAAGGTTTGTTCATTTATTGAGGTTGCTGCTTGAAAAACGGCCACAATTAAACCAACGATCAAACTGGGTACAATAACAGCACTCACCAGTATAATAACTAGCAGTAATGCATCGCGCAGAATATCAACAAATACCTCAGGACCCATTACGTAGCTCCCATACCATAGCTGGTTGCTAATGTACCTATGACTAAATTCCAACCGTCGATTAATACAAACAACATTAATTTAAACGGTAACGATACAATCATTGGCGAGAGCATCATCATACCCATCGCCATTAATATACTCGCTACCACTAAATCTATAATTAAAAAGGGGATAAACAGCATAAAACCTATTTGAAAGGCCGTTTTTAACTCACTAATAACAAAGGCAGGAATTATTACTGTCATAGGTAAATCAGTGGGCTGGTCAACTTGTTCAATACCAGCCATTTGCGCCAAAGTGTCGAGGTCTTTAATACGCGTTTGTTCTAACATAAAAGCGCGTAAGGGCACTTTTGCTTTATTAATGGCTTCAACTGATGTTAATTGTTCTTGTAAATAAGGCTGAATAGCTCGTTCGTTTATTTCGTTATAAACCGGCGTCATAATAAATAACGTCATGAATAAGGTAATACCAATAATAACTTGGTTTGACGGTGTTTGTTGAAGGCCAAACGCTTGGCGTAAAATAGCCATCACCACGACAATACGGGTGAACGATGTCATCATAATAACCGCTGCAGGTATAAAGCTGAGCGCGGTCATAAAAATTAATATTTGTAATGTTACAGAGTATTCTTGTGAACCATCGGGATTAGTCGTTAATGTTAACGCTGATAATGAAAGGTCGTCGGCAGCAAAGCTGGTATTGCTAATGAGTAAAAACGACAAAATCGTAAACAGTAACGTTACGATTTTGTTTAACGATAATAATGACTTTTTACTTTTGTTTATCATACTTTTTTATCGCTTTTTGTTTGAGTAATTTAGCTATAGAT
>NZ_JACGWF010000062.1:0-24104 GCF_014077595.1 Colwellia sp. 6M3
ATGTTTACGTATTATTAGTTTGTTAAAATAGACAGAAATAGAAAGTTTCATTGTTTAAATCATAAATAGTACTAATTTTCTTTAAAATTACTTTCTATTTTTTGTTGTTAATGTGTACTCATTTAAGAAAAGGTTATATTTTAAGCTCAAAGTAGATTAAAAAAATTTGCGATAAAATTTGAACTAGCAAGTATGTTTTGAGTAAGGACTAAATGACTATATTGAGCCTACTATTTCGGTCATTAAATAAGTTAGTTTTCTATCTCACTATGGGACACTTAACGCCTTAGAGATTTACGATTTGTAAGTCGGACTTTGGGAGCTTCTATTTCAATAGTTTGTGAAAATTAAAGTCGAACATGTAAACGAGTCAGATAAAATCTACTGGTTTGAATGCAAACCTGTAGTTAAAGTTTGTTGAGCACGATACTTTGAATCATTATTTTACTTGAGAGTTTGATTAAATAAAATTATAAGTTAGTAGAGGAAATTTTTTTGTTCAATGATTTGTAATATAGCTTGTACAATTAATTGAACACAAAGAAGGCTTAGAATGAACCGAAATTTAAATTTAAATTTTTTATTTGATATTTTTTTTAACTGTTTCAATCCCAGCCATGTTCCTATTACACCACTGATAATCATAGCTACAATTAATGGTAGCCATTGCCAAAATGAAAAACCAATAAACCCAAAAACAATGGCTTTTAATAAATGCTGAAAGGTCATACAGCTAGAAAAGGTAGCGATAAATCGCATTTTCTCATAACCATGTACATGCATAAGGCTACCAACTAATGGTCCACTGGCTCCAACGAACATCGATATAAAAGTAGTAGTCAATCCTACGATAACTCGCCAAGTATTAGACGTTTCTCGGATCGTTGGCGTTGCACCCCAGAGCAGAAATATAACAAATAAGCCCACAGCTATTTTCATCAATTCAAGGGGTAATTCTACGACTAAAAATGTCGCGCCAATAGCACCAATAATTGCGCCTATGGCAAAAAAAGCTAACATCTGTGCGTCAATATAGCGAAATGTCATTAACATGCGATTAGCGTTAGACCCAAGCTGGACTAACCCGTGTAAGGGGATAACAACGGCCATCGGCAAAATAGACGCCATAACAACTAAAAGTAATAAGCCACCACCTGCGCCGAGAGCCGCAGTTAGAAATGAAGTAAACCCGGCCAAGCATATTAATAATAGGGTGGTGACGGGCTCTAACATACTGTTGGTAAATATTGACACTATTTAAACATCATATTGAGTTAAAATTCTTCTGTATCTATTTCTTGTTGAGTCACCAAAGGATATCTTTTACCATTGATTGCTTCAGGGACAAAAGCGTTATCTAATGTAGATAACTGTTCATGTGTAAGGTTAACATCGATAGCGCCTAAATTATCACGTAAATGTGTAGTTTGTGTTGTACCAGGAATAGGATGAATGTTGTCACCTTGGTGTAATAACCATGCTAAATTTACTTGTGCCAAAGAACAATTAGCTTGATTACTGATTTCACGAACTACATTTAATAGTGCTTTATTTTTCTCAAAGTGTGGATGTTGAAAGCGAGGCATGCCTTTGCGAATATCACCATCAACAAGTATAGAAGGATCAGTAACTTGTTCGGTTAAAAAACCCCGAGCAAGTGGTGAGAATGCGACAAATGAAGTTCCTAAAGCTTTACAAGCATCAAGCACAGCTATTTCAGCATTACGTGTCCATAAAGAATACTCGGTTTGTAGTGCTGCAATTTTATGCTCAGTGTGAGCCCGTTGTAATGTTTTAGCTGATACTTCAGATAAACCAATACTTTTAATTTTACCTTCTTCAACCATTCGTGATAGTTCACCAACACTTTCTTCGATAGGCACTTTTCTATCCCAGCGGTGAAGGTAATACAAGTCAAGCACATCAGTTTGCAAATTAGTTAATGACTGCTCAATAGTTGCTCTTAATGCCTTTGGGCGACCATCAATTACTCGTTTACCATCAACACCAGTCATACCACATTTACTGGCAAGAAATATTTTATCTCTTACAGGCTTAAGTGCTTTGCCTACTAAAACTTCATTCTTACCAAAACCATAAAGTGCTGCGGTGTCGAAATGTTCGACACCTAAATCAACGGCTTCAAGTAATAAACGAGAAGCATCTTCTTCTGTAGGAGGTTTACCATACGCATGACTAAGATTCATACAACCTAAACCAATGGGGTTAAGTGATATACCATTTATCGTGCGTTTATTCATGCTCAAACTCCTGAAAAATTGATTAAATCTTACTTTATTATTTTAGTCTTTAGCTATTTAATTGTTGTTCTAGTTCATGAAGAACTCTATAACAATCGAGTACTTTTCCTACACTAGAGTTAGGCTCACGGCCTTCTCTAATTGCAGCAAAAAATTCTCTATCTTGTAACTCAATACCGTTCATTGATACAGCAACATTAGATACGTCAATTTGTTCATCTTTACCGTCAAACAAATCATCATAACGCGCTAAATAAGTGCCATTGTCACAAATGTAACGGAAGAAAGTACCTAAAGGACCATCATTATTAAATGATAATGATAATGTACAAATAGCACCATTTTCTGCTTGAAGTTGAATCGACATGTCTAAAGCGATACCTAGCTCAGGGTGAATGGGTCCTTGAATCGCATTTGCTTTAACCACTTTACTACCTGCTTGATAAGCAAACAAATCAACAGTATGTGCCGCATGATGCCACAATAGGTGATCAGTCCAAGAACGCGCTTCACCTTTAGCATTAATATTCTTACGACGGAAAAAGTAAGTTTGCACGTCCATTTGTTGAATATTTAGTTCACCATTTTGAATACGTTTATTTACTAATTGGTGTGAAGGATTAAAACGACGCGTATGGCCAACCATACACGTTAATCCAGTTTCTTCTTGTGCTTTAACAACGGCTAAAGAATCTTCCCAGGTATCGGCTAATGGAATTTCAACTTGTACATGTTTACCCGCTTTCATACATTGAATTGATTGCGCGGCATGTTGTTGTGTTGGTGTACACAAAATTACCGCATCAGCCTCTATTTTTAGCGCTTCATCTAAATCAGTAAAAATTTGATCAATACTATATTCGGCAGCAACAGCTTTGGTTTTCTCGTAATCGCGACCTACCAAAGCAACAACGTCCACACCATCAATATTTTTAATGGCATCTAAATGCTTGATGCCAAATGCACCAGGACCTACAACGATAACTTTCATTTTATTCTCCAAATCTATTTATTTTCAAGGACCAAATGACCTACTGCAGTATTTGAAGCGGGTACATGATAAAAACGTTTTTTAAGATCAACGTTATCATTTAATGCACCACGCATAATCAACCACATAACCAATTCAATACCTTCAGAACCCGCTTCCTGTACATAATCAAGATGTGGAATTTTTGATAATTCTTCAGCATCGTCGACAATGCGATCTAAAAAGTTATTATCAAATTCTTTATTAATTAAACCAGCACGAGGACCTTGAAGTTGATGACTCATGCCACCGGTGCCCCAAATTTGAATATTTAAATCTTCGTCAAAACTTTCTACTGCTTTGGCAATAGCTTTACCTAATGCATAACAACGGCTACCTGACGGTGGTGGAAATAATACAACATTAACTGCAATAGGAATAACCTTACATGGCCAGTTTTCTGGTTGACCAAACATCAATGATAAAGGCACGGTTAAACCATGATCAACATCTAATGTATTTACTACGGTTAAGTCAAAATTATCTTGGATAACAGACTGTGCAATATGAGAAGCAAGTTTTGGATGACCTTGTACATTAGGCACAGGACGAGGACCCCAACCTTCATCAGCGGGTGTAAACTCTTCACCCGTTGCTATTGCAAAGGTAGGAACAAAGTTAAGATCAAAAGCCGATGCATGATCGTTATAGACTAATAACACAACATCAGGTTTTTTTTCAGCTATCCATTTTTTGGCAAAATCATAACCCTCAAATAACGGTTTCCAATAGTCAGTATCTGTTATGCCATTATCAATTGCGGCACCAATTGCCGGTACATGTGATGTGGCAACACCTGCAGAAATTTTAGCCATTTTACTTACCACCCTTTGAATCTTTTTTTACAGGTTGACGACCGCCGTTAAGCATCATTTGTGCGTACTCGTCTTGTGTCATACCTGTCATTGTTGACGCTGCTGCTTGAAAGCTAATACCGTCACTAGAAAATATTTTTGCTAGAAAGTAGATGTTGCCACCTAAACTCATCATATGATTATAATCTCGCGACATAACAGACTGCTTTTGCTCTTCTGTCATTGGCCATTCATCTAAATACGCTTTTTCGTCTTGTGCAAACCGTTCACGATTAGGTGCTTTCATTAAAGACATACAAAACTGGTTTAAGTGAAAACCAATGCTAGCCATCTCCGCATCAAATATTGTTGTACCCGGAACATCTTTATATGATTTATCTTGTGCCATTATCATTACCTTAACTATTAGGTTAAATTATGTGTTATTTTGACCAATATAGACGCATTGGGTTTGCGACTAATAATTTATGTTGTAGCTCTTTTGTTGGTGCAAACAGTGGGATCATATTCACTAATTTACCGTCGTCTGGTATATGGCTTTTCATATTAGGATGTGGCCAATCAGTTCCCCATAAAACACGGTCTGGAAAGCTCTCTACAACTTTGCGGGCAAAAGGAACAACATCTTGATATTCTTTAGATGGACCATCAACAGAAATACGTTCTGGACAACTTACTTTTGACCAAACATTTTTATTTTCAGCCATGAATTTTAAAAATAAGGCAAAGTCTTCACCGTCAACGGGCTTAGTGACGTCTGGGCGTCCCATATGATCTACAACTAATGTTGTTGGTAAGCTAGTAAAAAAGTCATAAAGCTCTGGTAAATCTTGGCTTTCAAAATATATAACAATATGCCAATCACGCGTGACAATTCTGTCTGCAATTCGTTTTAATGAATCAAAAGGCAATGCGTCAACTAAACGTTTAACAAAATTAAAACGAACACCTCGTACGCCGGCAGCATGTAACTTATCAAGCTCAGCGTCACTAATATCTTCTTTAATCGTGGCAACACCACGTGCTAAGCCACTAGAAGCCTCTAACGCATCAACCAAGGCACTGTTATCAGCACCATGACATGTCGCTTGAACTACCACATTACGGCTAAAACCTAAGTAATCACGTAAATCCCACAATTGCTGTTTAGATGCATCGCATGGGGTATATTTTCGCTCAGGTGCAAAACCAAATTGGTCACCAGGGCCAAATACATGGCAATGTGCGTCTACCGCACCTTCTGGCACTACAAAGCTCGGTTTTGTTGGTGATTGATGCCAATGCAACCAATTGGCATCCATTACAAACTTGCTCATAATCCCATACCTTTTAAAATTTTATCTAAACGTGGATAAACACGACGTGCATTACCAGAATAAATTTTTGTTCTATCTTCTGGGCTTAACCCTAAATTATCAACATAGCGTTTAGTGTCATCAAAATAGAAACCTGTTTCAGAATCGATACCGCGCACAGCACCAACCATTTCTGATCCAAATAAAATATTTTCTAATTCAATTACTTCAAATAATAAATCAATACCCGGTTGATGATAAACACAGGTATCAAAATAAACGTTTTTCATTAAATGTTCATTTAATGGCGGCTGTTTCATCATGTCAGCTAAACCACGGTAGCGTCCCCAGTGATAAGGAACCGCTCCACCGCCGTGAGGAATGATAAAACGTAAATCAGGAAAGTCTTTAAATAAGTTCCCTTCTAAAAGCTGCATAAATGCTGTTGTATCAGCATTCATATAATGCGCGCCAGTCGCATGAAAGTTTGGATTACATGATCCAGATACGTGGATCATGGCAGGTACATCTAATTCAACCATTTTTTCATAGAGCGGATACCAGCTAGGATCTGTTAATGGTTTTGATGTCCAATGTCCACCTGATGGATCTGGGTTTAAGTTACAACCAACAAAGCCTAAATCATTAACAGAACGTTCTAATTCTTCAATAGAGTTTTTAATTGGAACACCCGGAAACTGTGGTAATTGACACACGCCAATAAATGTTTCTGGGTATAATTCTACAACTCTAGCAATTAATTCGTTACAGGCTGAAGTCCATTGTTTTGAAACTGCTTCGTTACCTATATGATGTGCCATTGCAGAAGCTCTTGGCGAGAATATGGTCATATCCAAGCCTCGCTCTTTTAACAATCTCATTTGATTTTGTTCAATACTTTCGCGAATTTGGTCATCGCTAATATGTGGTAGTTCAGGTAGGGCTTTGCCTTCTTTAAACGCTTTTATTTGTGCCTCACGAAACAATTGTAACGGCTCTGGAGCTGTTGTGTAGTGGCCATGGCAATCTATAATCATTTACTTTTCCTCATCTAATTTGATTCGTTTACCTACCTCGATAAGTTACCTGTTTTAAGGGAAAGTCAAGGCAGTAAAGTGAGTGTCAATGTGTTATTAAGTGTATGAAATTTCTATCATTGCTTCGCCACGCATTAATAAACGCGTTGTGCGTAATAAAGCAGCTCTCTGAACTTTAAAGTGAGTAAAATTACTGCTATCACTAAGCTCCATTTCTACAGTAAATTGTCCTGTAGGGTGTTCTACCACGATCTCGGTACTGCCATCGGGAAAGTCTTGTTGAAGCAGGTCATGAGCAACAGTACCTTTAAGTACGCAAGCTGTCGCGACACTAACTGAACCTAATACCCCAATTGCTTCGTGTACACGATGAGGAATAAAAGTACGCGTATTAACTAAACCGCCACTTAACGGTTTAGAAACCAAGCTCATTTTAGGTACAGTTTTATTGCTAACATCACCGAGATTCATCAGTTGGCCCGCTTGGAGACGAATAGCTTCAACCTTGTCTTTAAGATTACTATTCGCTTCTAATTCTGCTGGTGACTCAGAACCGGTTAAACCAAAATCACTTGCTTGTATTAATACCACTGGCATACCGTTATCTATACAAGTTACGCTAACACCATTGATAATATTTTGGCTTTTTCCTGTTGGAAATAAAGCGCCGCAACTTGATCCTGCAATATCTAAAAAATCGATTAATACCGAAGCACTGGTACCAGGAACACCGTCTATTTTTGCATCACCGCTATAGTTAACTACACCATTAGGAGTTTGAACTCTGGCAATCGCATAAGATCCCGTATTGACCATATGAATACGCACATCAGTAAAATTTTCATTCGCTGGCACAAGTCCTTGCTCAATAGCAAAAGGACCTACACCTGCGAGAATGTTACCGCAATTTTGAACATCACTAACTTCAGCTTTATCTACTACTACCTGTAAAAACAAATAATCGACATCAGCATGTTCTGAGCGACTAACGATAGCAACCTTGCTGGTTAAAGGATGAGCCCCTCCTAAACCGTCGATCTGACGCATATCAGGCGATCCCATTGCCGCTAATAACAGTTGATTACGTTCTTTGATATCAGTGGGTAGATCGTCAGCAAGAAAATAGAGTCCTTTAGACGTTCCACCGCGCATAATTGAACAGGGGATAGGCTTTTGCATGCTAGGCTTCCTCGCCTTGCTTAACATAGCGCAGACCTTTATCGGCTAATCGCTGGCGCATATTATAAATATCTAATCCTAATTCACCACTTGCTAAACGAACGCGTTTATCTTCTTCATTTGCAACACGGCTTAGTACTTTTTCATGTACGCTATCAGCTTCTTCTTGCTGAACTACCACTACACCATCGTCATCAGCAACAATGATGTCGCCTGGGCGAATATAAGCCCCTGCACAAGTAATAGGTGTATTAACGTTAGCAATGGTTTCTTTTACTGTACCTTGTCCGAAAACAGCTTTAGACCAAACAGGAAACCCCATTTTAGTTAAGGTGGCTGTATCTCTAACACCGCCATCAATAATTAAGCCTTTAACGCCTCTAGCTTGCAATGATGTTGCTAATAAATCACCAAAATAACCGTCGATGCAGTCACTTGTAGGTTTTACTACCAAAATATCGCCTGGTTGACATTGTTCTACGGCAACATGGATCATCCAGTTATCGCCAGGTGAAACTTCACAAGTTACAGCAGGACCTGCAATAGAAGCAGGGCGGTAAATAGGACGCATGTAATGTGCTAACAACCCTTTTCTACCTTGTGCTTCGTGTACTGTAGCTGCTTCCGCACCTTGGTACTTTGCAACAGTTTCTGGATTCGGACGAGTAATATCAGTAATACAAACAGCCATTTTTCACCTCTAAATATGTTTTGATTAATGTAGTATGAGATAATTTAATTGATGAATATCCTTAGAAAACTGTCTTACCCCATAATTAATACCCCGCTTTCACGTAATGAAAAACAAGCCGAATCGAGACAACTTACTGCGGGGATTTTTATTTTAGCTATCGGAACAATGAGTTCCACGAGATAGTTATTATATTGAGCGTTTACTACACTTCGCTGGATTTTGAAGTGATTTACAGGGCTCTCGCGAAGACACCATCAGAGCTATGCCGACGAATAGTATTGCAGGTATAAGCGCCCAAGTATTAGGCATCATAAACAAGAACCCAGCTCCGGCAAACAATAATCTCGGAATAATACTTACCTTTGTTTTCCAGAAACCCTCGGCAGCGACACTTAATAGCAATACACCACTCACAGCCGTCATACAAGCCATAGCGATATCAAATATATCGCCTTCCAACAGTAGCCCTTGATCGTAAATGAAAATAAAGGGAACGATGAAAGCAGCAATTGAAAGCCTTACTGCGCCAGTCGCAATGCGCAACGGTGGGGCGTCAGCGATAGCCGATGCCGCAAAGGCAGCTACTGCTACAGGGGGCGTCATGGCCGATAACACAGCAAAATATAGAATAAACATATTGGTCTGAAGCATCGTAAAGTCCATCGCCAACAAGGTTGGACCAACTAGTATTGCCGCGAGGATATAAGCAGAGGGTGTAGGCATACCCATACCCATAATAATCGCCAATAACGCAGAAATAACGAGCGCCATGAATGCGCTATCACCGGCCAAAAGGAATACCAGATCAGCAAATTTACCTCCCAATCCAGTCATAGAAATTCCACCTATTACCAGTCCTGCGGCTGCGCAGGCAGCAACGACAGCGACCATGCGTAAGGTCGTTTCACCAAGTGCATTCCAGACTGATTTAAGACCCATGCGGTTCGTCGGGTTAACTTGCGATGCAAGAAGCACGACAGCCGTTGCACAAACGGCGACAAAGCTTGGAGAGTATCCCATTAGCAACGCGCCCGATAATACGGCTAGAGGAATTAAAAATTGCCAACCTTCTTTCAACGTCTTGGTTAACGACGGGATCTGATCTTCTGATAAGCCATTTATACCAAGTTTCTTAGAGCGCAGATGTACTTGTGTAAAAACACAGAGGTAATATAACAACGCAGGAACGATCCCGGCGATCGCGATATCACGATATTCGATACCGGTATATTCCGCCATAATAAAAGCGGCCGATCCCATCACGGGAGGGAGCAAGCTGCCACCAGTTGACGCAGCCACTTCTACACTACCAGACAGGGCCTTACTATAGCCGAGCCTTTGCATAATAGGGATAGTTACCGAACCCGTAGTCACGACATCGGAAGTGGGACTACCAGACATTGTTCCATAAAGCCCTGAGGAAATAACTGCTATTTTAGCGGGTCCACCCACACTCCGTCCAGTCAATGACGCGGCCAGATTGTAAAAAAAGTCAGCGCCCCCTGCCTTAGCAAGAAAGGTTCCAAATAACACAAAAAGGAAGGCGTAAGTCGCTGCAACGCGTAACGGAACCCCGAACACGCCATCCGTTGTAAACAACATAATATCGAGAAAGTGATTATAACTTATTTCTCTGAATCCGAGCGCTCCAGGCAGACTATCCCCCAGTAGGTTGTAGGAGACAAATACCAAAACGACACTGGTTAAACCGAAGCCAACTGTTCGCCGGGTTGCTTCCATGGTCAGTGCCAATAGTACGCTGGCAGCGACGAGGTCAGGCATTTCTAGAAAATTTAGCAAGGTAATTCTTTCCGCGATTCGCTCACTTTCGACTAAGAAATATATCCCCACGGCAAGACTTGCAACGACACAACACCAATCTAGTATGCTTGGTCCCTCTTTTTTACCCCTTGGACCAGCTGAAACAGTCAAAAATAGCAAGCTCATTAAAACCGATAGAAACACAGTCGTCATTATATAAAGATCGATATAAATAAATGTGGTAGTTATAATGACCGCAATTGCAACTAATGCTGCAAACCCATTAACGGCGATCCCCAAAGGTCCTTTTAGTACTCGCTTTGACCCTGTCGAAGTTAATATAGACAAAAATTCTTTCATAAATCACCTCATAACAATAATACTATTATTATTTTTTTATATAGCGTACAGATGTTCGACGGCATTGTGTTAAGGATTGAACAACCTTAATAATTTAATTATTAAATGAGTTATGTTCAATTCTATATCCAGCCACGCCCTACAGCGACGTCACAATGCCCTTACAGTGTTATAGTTTACCTACTTCTTTTAGGTAGCGTCTCGCTCCTTTATGGTAAGGCACTACTTTCATAGAAGCCATAATCTCAGGTGTCAACGCATTCATAGCACGGTGTACTCCTGCTATTTTTTTATAATTTTTGAACAGTGCCTTAGTCAGGTTATAAGCCACTTCACTATCCATATCCTGGCGCACGACTAATGCCGCTCCCAGTGCTACTCCAGGGATATCATTAGGTGCCCATTTGTAGGAGTCACCAGGAATAACAAAAGGTTCAGAGCCAGTCTGTTCGGAGACGGTTTTGATGGTTTTTTCTGACAGTGGTAATAGACTTACATCAATACTAGATGCCACTTGCATGATGCCGCGATGCCCAACGAAAACCCCATTCATAAACATATCAACCCTGCGATCTTTCATCAAGGTTGTCTGTTCACCAGAAGCGGCATAAATCACCCTGCCGCCCCAACTTTCGATGTTATCAATGCTAGCACCTATCGCTTCCAACATCTTTTCAGCAACTTGTGAAGTCACATTGCCACGTTTATTAATAGCAATAGTGATTGGAGCCTTGACCTTTGCAATATCCTCAAAACTGGATATTTTCCACTTTTCAGCAAATGACTTTGATATAACAGGCTGCATCGGCGCCCAGGTATATAGATAAGCTAATACTCTAAGATCCGTTATCGGTGCCGTAAACGGAGCGCTGCCGTTCTTGGCTATAAGCAACTCAGCATCATGAATTATCGCCATACTAGCACCATCCCGCTCAAGCAGGCCTATGTTAGCGAGTCCTCCTCCTGAGGTCTGGTAAGTAATTGTTGACTTGGGATTTTCAGCTTTTACAGCTTGGTTTACTCCTGCGCCAATCATCGCCCAAAGACCTCCTGGAGAGGCTCCAGCCAAGTCTAAATTGTATTCATTTGCAGAAGTAAAACTTGAGCTCAAACCACATGCGATTGATACGAGCATAAGACCTATTTTTTGTATTTTATTGTACTTCATTTCTATTACCTTATTATAATTGTTATAATGATTCATTAATAATGGTATAAACCACTGTTTAAAAACTCAAGTGCAGGCATTTATACCCGTAATCAATGAACTTGCAGCTATATTGTAAGTAATGCCTGTTGTATAGGAGTAGATGTTAGTTAAAATCTACTCCTATCACGTGATTAATTACAATAGGCGAATTAAAGTGTGTATTTCAACGTAATTTGGCCATAATTGGAGTCAACAGACTGTTCGTCCATCGAGAACTGACCAACTTCTGCCCCAACAGCTAACTTGCTTGTTAGGTTTTGAAATAAATTGATGCTCCACTGGCTACGCTCAGCCCCAGAAAGATCTGCCTCAACCTCACCATATAATAGGGTGCTGCGAAGAGTATCAGTCCAATAATGACGATAAGCAACTAAGTAAGATGTCATGTCTTCAACTTTGTCATTGTACAAACCTTTCGCGGCACCGCCACTAACGTAACGACCAAGCTCACCTTTGTGGAACTGAAACCTCAAGTCATCTTTACCAATTGTTTTTAATCGCCCGGCAATTGAAGCACCAAACGTCGTTTCGCTATTGCCAGTAAGGGTAGTTAAACTACGCCCTAAGCCCGAAATAGATACGTTGCCCCAGTCGCCTTTGAAGGTATATTTAGCAATAACATCAGGTATATCATCGTTGGTTGTATCACCACCCCAAGTTTCTGGATTTTCAATCGAAAATTGGAAGTTACCCATGGTGTAGCGTAACTGGCCTTGACGATTAAAGGCTATTCCTACCGTGGCGCCAGCATGGTCGGCAGTCTCTGGCAGAGCACTGGTATTCATGAGGGTAGTCCAGGTTTGACCCGCTAAGATATTTTGATACTTAATATAGGCATGGCGAAGACGAGGATTTGCCGAGTTTGAGATGATTTGGTTGCCACCGCCACCGAGAAAATCTAGTTCAATGTAACCCATGACATCGCCATGGACGTATTTGGTATTAAACCGCGTTTCATTTGCATTAATTCTAAATTGTGAATTACTTTTGGCTAATGCTGTCCCTGTACCAGTCCAAAAATCTTTGTAGGCTACATCGCCATCAACATACCGTGCATTGGCTTTGATATACCCTCCGAAAGTAATAGTATCTTGATCCGTTATCTTGATCTCATATCCCGCTAAGGCAGCATTGGTAAATGCGCATAGCGACGATATCAATAATAGCTTGCTAGTTGACTGTTTTAACATTCTCATTTCCTCATATTATTATATTTATATTTTACTGGCTCTGTTTCCGTTAATTACTGTTAAGTTGGTAACTATTTGGAAAAACATAGCATCTAAAGGTTGATAGACAGATTGTCAAAATAAACTCTGCCTACTGTAGAGCGATGAACTGTTTTCTGGTTGATCGCGAATAAACGTGCCAACAGTCAGTGTAAATTGTTCATCTTGCAAGCCAAAGGTATCCTTTAGACCTTTATAAAGATAATTAGTTATTCAACATAGCTATTCATTTTTCGCATAGGTAAGACAACTATTGTTCATCAATATCGATATAACCATCATTAGCACTAAGCATATTAAGAAATACAATCTGCGTAGCAGTAGGTTTCCAGCCACGTCTCACTGTAACTCCTATTGCTCGGGAAGGGTGATCTAGCTTATAAGGAATTAGCTTAAGTATATTCATATCTAACTCATGTTGAATTTGGTGTTTAGAAATCATTGTCAATCGGTCGCTGCCTAGCAGCAGACCACGTATGAGGATTAGAGAACCGGTTTCTATCAGCCTTTGTGGTGTACCAATACCCTTTTCATTAAATACTGATTCAAAAACAGTCCGAGTAGGCGTACCTATTTTAGGCATCACCCAAGGGTATTCTTTCAACTCTTCGATAGCGACATGATCTACTCGACACAGAGGGTGATTAGTACGCGCCACAACTTCAACAGGTGATGTGAATATCTCTTTCTGAATTACATCACCTGCTAGTACGGGAAAACGTAATGCGCCAATTAGCACATCGATATCACCCTGACGTAGGTAATTTAAGAGATCATCATAAGGACCGTCATTAACTTTAATTTTGAAATAGGGAAACTGATCGGAAAATTTAATGATTGCGTCGGGCAATATCGAGGTTCTAGCGAACGGCATGCTGCCAATGACTATCTGCCCTATTTCTTGGTCATCAATGGATTTGATCTCATCCTGACCTTGGGCTATTTCTGAAAATGCCAACTTACTCGCTTTAACCAAGACACTTGCTGCTTTACTTAGCATAATTCCGGTACTGGTTTTTTCAAATAGTACCACTTCTAGCAGGCTTTCTAACTCATGGGCCGCACGATGTAATGAGGACTGGGAAACATTCAAGTTTCGACTAGCAATACTGAAATTCTGCGCCTCAGACACCGCTATCAGCGCTCTTAATTGAGTTGTTGTAAGCATTTTTAATAGATAACTCGGTTGCGATCCTTTAGTGCCCCTGAACCTAATCGTATCTTTGAGACCCGAAAGCAAAATGTCTATTGCCCGCTGCAACCTTAAGGCGAAGACCTTACCTGACTTAGTAACAAACATGCCATCATTGCGCCTATCAAATAGGGATGTATTTAATATGACTTCCAATTTAGCAATGGCCTGAGTAATAGCAGGCTGTGAAAGGAATACCTTTTCCGAAGCTCTGCTAATACTTTTATATTTAACAACCTCAATAAAAACCCTAAGATGTCTTATATTAAATGTTTTAAGTAACATATTGGTATCTCCAAATTATTTAAAATACCTCAATAAAAACCCTAATGTGTCTTTGTGAGGCTGTGTTGTACTTAGGTGTTGGTAAACTATACTTAATATAGTGAAACCCAGCAACGGTAGGTGCAGCATGGCTTCTAAACAGTTTCAAAACATATTACATCACGTTAGCCACTTAAACTACTCTCAACTGAAAAAGCTTCGCCATCAAGTTGTGACGTGGTTTAATTGATCCGACCAACCCAGATAAGAGATAATATTCTTAACTGGAGAAAATGAAATGACACGTAAGAAAAAGTATTCAAAAGAATTTAAACTAGATGCTGTTAACTTAGTTCTTGAGCAAAATTATACTAAAGCAGCGGCAGCTAGAAGCCTTGAAGTTAATCCTAACTTTTTAGGTCGTTGGGTTAATGAATTTAAAGAAGATGATGGTCATGCTTTTAGAGGCAATGGCAAGCTGACACCAGAGCAGTTAGAGCTTCGCCAGCTTCGTGAAGAAGTTAAACGCTTGAAAATGGAGAAAGAAATCCTAAAAAAAGCGACGGTCTTCTTTGCCAAAGAAATGAAATAAAGTACTCATTTATTGCTTAGCATAAGAAGACCTGGCCAATTACTCTAATGTGTAAAGTGTTAGAAGTTAACAGTAGTAATTATTATAGCCATCAAAAGCGAAAAGCTAACAAAATTGATGACCCAGAGCATGATGATATTCTTGAATTGATACAAGATATCGCTAAATTTAGTGGTTACACTTATGGCGAAAGGCGCATTAAAGCCGCACTAGATGCTTTAAGTTTTCCAATGAGCCGGTATAAAGTGGCGAAGTTGATGAAAGAAGCTGGCGTTTGGGTTCGCAGT
This sequence comes from Colwellia sp. 6M3, assembly GCF_014077595.1. Taxonomy (NCBI): domain Bacteria; kingdom Pseudomonadati; phylum Pseudomonadota; class Gammaproteobacteria; order Alteromonadales; family Colwelliaceae; genus Colwellia; species Colwellia sp. 6M3. The sequence continues at coordinate 15,207 of NZ_JACGWF010000062.1, forward strand.
AAAAAGAAATATAAAGTAACAACCAACAGCGATCACAAGCAGCCAGTATTTGATAATTTACTCAAACGTGAATTTGATGTTGCAGAGCCCGACCTAGCTTATGTGGCAGATATCACTTACGTTTGGACACAAGAAGGCTGGCTGTATCTTGCAGTGGTTATTGATCTCTATTCAAGAAAGCTCGTTGGTTGGAGTATTGGCTCACGTATGAAGGCTCAGTTGGTTTGTGATGCGCTGACGATGGCTATTTGGCAGCGTAGACCAAGTGCAGGTTTGATTGTCCATACGGACCGAGGGTCTCAATATGCCAGTAAAGCCTATAGAGAGTTATTACTTGCCAATGGTATTAAAGGTAGCATGAGTCGTAAAGGTGATTGCTGGGATAACGCTGTAGTTGAAAGCTTCTTTGGTAGCTTGAAACAAGAACGAGTTCAGTGGAAAAACTACCAAACGAGATTTGAGGCACAACAAGATATATTAAATTACATTGTGATGTTTTATAACAGTCACCGCTTGCATTCTTATCTAGGTTACAAAAGCCCAAATGATTATGAAAGTGAAATGATGATATTGAAAAAAGCCGCTTAACTGGGTTGTCTGAATTGAGTTGACCACGTCAATAGGAACTGACTACATAGAGAATTATTTGAGTTGGTTTCGATTTATGGAAGATAACAAAGAATACTCAGATCAAACGTGGATAAGGGAGGCTTTATAAAAATGAATTTTCTTTTACCCACATTTAACTACAACACAGCCATAAGTATCCTCTATTTCTCGAAGGTACACTTAAGCGAGAGAGGGATTTCAGGCATTGGTTTCAGTGCAGCAACCACAATCGCAGTAATGTATGGACAGTTTTTAACTCCTCAAGGTGACTTTACATATGATATTGCTTATAGACTGATATTGGTAACAATTGCACTTATAGTCACATTAACATGTGCTTATCTTCTAAACTTACTTTTAAATAAGCTACATAATACAGAGATAAACTGATTTTATTGGTTAGGCATTATATTTTATTATAGGCTCCAGATACGTTTAGTATCCCTACCTAATTCGTTAGGGTCTATTGATGCTTGTTCATACAATAGTGTTCTTCAGCTCATTGAGTATTTACGATGCTAATTTAAGTAGGTTTTAACCAAAAAGAGAAAGTACGATGCATTACAGGCATAACTACATAGCTCATTAAAATTAAGGTTAATATTATAATTATAGCTAACCTTAATGTTGTTGGTAACCAAAGAATATAGGGAGATAATAGAAAGCTTAATAAATTTATTATTGGAAAAAGCGCTAAAAATGTAACTGAAATCATTTTATAGCGAGCAGGTGGTTTTTGTTTAGTGATGGAAGGTAAAGTAAACCAGATTGTGTTGTAATTTTCAGGGTTACCATCGCTATATTTTTTGCAATATCAAGTAACATTCTACGTATTTCTGAATTTTCCTATATTTTTAGATTATCATAATGGTTAAACCTCAATATCATAATATATTCTAATTTTATTCCGTCAGATGGGCAGATTATATTGCAGCCTAAATACCCCCTTAAACTTATTGGTTGCTTGGATAATGTCTGTTACCCAATGTTCAAATTCTTCAATGTAATTAGGTTTAACTATTCGCTTAATAATTATAGTGACAGATTTATCTTGTATATCATCAGTCTTGGTAGATAGCATGTTATTTTTTATCACTTTTTATATTTGTGGAATTAAGACGATTAGTTAACTCTCTTGTAGATGGTAATTTTTTATTCTGGTCTGCAGATTGGTTTTCTAAAGTTTGCAAGTTTTTACTGATTTCATTTAATGTTCTACGAGTTACTTCAATATCATCTTTGGAGATACCTACGAGTGATGCACTATTAAGATCGTATGCTAATGGTAGTAATTTATTTTGTAATTCCCTACCATCTTTGGTTAAATAAATATATATACTTTTTTTGTTATTCAATGCTTTTCTACGCTCAATGTAGCCTAGTTTAACCATCATTTTCAAAGCTGTATGGGTTGTTGGTTCTGATACTTTTGCTAATGTACTAATGTTTTTCTGGGTCAGTCCCTCCTTTTCCCATAGAATACGAAGAAAGGTCCAATGGCCAAATGAGACTGAGTGCTCCATTAATCCCATTTGTAAAATTCTGCTATACGAAAGCCATAAACTTTTAATAAGGCTAGCTGTACTATCACTTTGCAAAAAGGTTAGATTTTTATCTAGCTCTTTTGTTTTTTCTTTAGGAAATTCCATAATACACTAATGCTATTCAAATAATTATTGTTAAGGTATTGAGCACATAATCGAAATTATAAAGCATGCTTTATAATAATAACACTATCAATATCTTGATAGTGTTATTGCAGTGAGACGGTTCTCACTGCAATTATACCTTTCACAACCGGGGTTGCCTAATCTTTATATTGCATAACTCTCTAAAGTAGCAGGCCAAAAGAGTTCTTCTGGTTTGACTTTGCGGGCTGAAAGTCCTTGACGATGATGGTGTTCTAAAAATGTTTCAAGCACTTTAGTATTTTTCTTATAACCGTAAGACCAAAAATCATCAGTCATTAAACTCTTTGCAGCCTCTAGTTGTTCTTCAACAAAAGGAAGAGTGATCTTCGTCGCAGATGTATCAGATAATGCTTCTAATGCAAGTGCTTTCGATTTTTCAAATGCCTTCAATAGAGCCATTGGGAGCCATGGGTGCTTTTCTGCTAAAGATCGACGTACACCTACAACATGCATAATAGGAAAAATTGAGGTTTTTTCGTAGTAGGCTTGAGCTGCAGATCTTGAATCTTCGAAAAGGCGGGTAACATTTGGATGATTGTTATCAAAGCAAGAAAGAGTTCTGGGACCCATGTATGCATCAATTTCACCATCAGCTAGTAGTTGACTAAGAGTCTTTCCTGCAGGTGCTGGTTCCATATGTACATCTTCAGGCAGATTAAGTTTTACTTTTTCTGGTCTGTCAGCAACTTCCATTCCTCCTCTGACCCAAGTGCAATCAGACGGTTTTACGCCGTATTCATCTTCCAATAATGCACGAGCCCAAACATTAGCCGTTAATTGATACTCAGCAAGCCCAATTCGTTTTCCTTTTAAATCAGCAGGTGATTTGATACCTTTGTCATTTCTAATGTAAATAGAGCTATGGCGAAATGCGCGAGACAGAAAAGCTGGGATTGCGATATACTCTGAATTTCCTTGACTTACTCCTACGGTATAACTGCTAAAAGATAATTCACAAACATCGAACTCTTTATTTCTAAAAGCTCTAAAAAATATCTCTTCGGGTGACAACTTCATAAATACAGGATCTGTTCCATCAATTTGAACAGCTCCATCGATTAATGGGCGATTTCTATCATAATCACCGATAGCAAAAGAAAGTGATAAGTTACTCATTTTTTTCTCCAAAATTGTAGTGGTTGTAAATTAATATGATAATTCTATCCGCTTCTTGTCTTTAGAAGACTGATGGATAGCTTCACATATTGATATGGTATTTAATGCCCTTTCTGCTGAATGTATCGGGGATTTACCGTAATGGACAAGCTGATAAAGCTCATCAATAACAGTAGACCTCGGTACTTCTAGTTGAGGCAATGAAATAAATTCATGCTTGTCGTCGGCATAAATATGAATGCCTGTGGCTGTTGGTCGTAAATCAGCTTTTTGGCAACTGATAATTATTCGTCCAAAATGCTCATTATAGGTGGCTTGGGGAAGCGTATAACCTTTCTGATAGCCTTTATTAGATTTTTCAATTCGTTCTATATCTTCATTTTTATGCTGCAAATTTTTTCTTGCAACGCCATATGTATCTGGATTCTTTGGCACCCCTAACTCACTAATCCATGCCATATCTTGATCACCATCGTAATGTCCATACCCACTGTATGTCATATTAGCAAAGCAATTATTTTCGAATTCAACAATCGCACTATAAGCTCCATCGCAAGGGCGATTTGGATCGAAGTTTCCAACACATGCTGAAACACTTAACGCTTTTGCGTCGATTAATGCTAAAAGGATGTCAGCATGATGTGCGCCTTGATTAAATATGACACCTCCACCTAAAGTTGTATCCAATTCCTCTGGGCGACGTGGACGATAAACAAAATCAGTATAATATTGGGCATTTATCATACCAATAGGACCATATTTGCCACTTCTTAAAATTTTAGCTGTTTCAATGATAGGTAAATCATAGCTATGACTTGGTCCAACAATTACAGAGCCTTTACTTTTTAAAACAGCATCGGCGATAGTTTTCGCTTCCACAGCATTAATGGTTATTGGTTTTTCTACTAAAACATGCTTATCTGCAGATAATATTTTAATTACCTGATCACAATGCATTTCGTGTGGTGTTGCTACATAAATCGCGTCAATATTTTCATCAGCACAAAGTGCATCAATGCTCCCTATTGTTGATTCAGGAAATTGCTCTAAAAAATCGGCTAATTGTTGATTATTTCTTTCTGCCGCACCAACCAAATGAATTCGTTCATCTTTCAAGAAAGTAGGCAACATGAGCATAAATGCACGCCCTAAACCAACGATGCCTAATTTGATTGGCTTCGAATCTATATTATTATGTTTCAATGTCATCATCCTTTTACTAAATTAATCATATTGAAAAGTTATATGTCCAATAGAATTTCATCGCCGGTAGACCTTGATACACAAGCCAATAGTGAGTTTTTCCTTTCATCATCATCTAAAGCTAAATCTCGGTGATCTACAACACCGCTTAAATGTGTCACTTTACAAGAACCACAAGTACCACTCTCACATGAGCTATTTATCTTGTAACCCTTATTACGTAAGGCATGGATCATTGTTTCTTTCTCGCTAACAGTAATTACCTCTCCTGTAGATTTCACTCGAACTGTAAATGCTTTATCATCCGCACGAATAGCCTCAACAGGAGTAAAATCTTCAAAATGAATTAACCTTGTTGGCCAATGTCCTGTCATATCCTTAATTTCAGCGATTAAAGATTTTGGACCACAACAGTAGATATGCTTTTCTGACGGCGTCATTAAAAGATCCCAGAAATCATAACGACCATCTTTAGAATAATGAATACTCACATTATCATTACCCATAAGATTATTCAAAAATACTGTATCATATTCTGATTTAGTCAGATATATAAGTTTAAATTTTTCATGCTTTGTTTTCACTAAATGCTCAAACATTGAAAAGATAGGTGTAATACCAATGCCACCCGCAATTAATAGGTGCTCATCACCCTCCACAAAAGAAAACTCATTTTCTGGCTCAGATATATACAACTCATCACCTTCTTTTGTATTATCAGCCATACTAATAGAACCACCACGCCCTTCAGGTTCGCGCTTTATCACAAGGCAATAACTCTTGCCATCGTTAGACGTTGAAGCAATAGAATAGTGTCTATTGTCCTTTGATGGGGTTTCAACCGCAATGTAATCCCCAGGGTTTGCCTGGGGTAACACTGATGCATCTACGGAGGTTAGTTCGAAAAAAAACAACTGATTAGCAACCTCTCTTTTTGTGGTTATTTTTACTTTTATTTTATTTGTTTTCATGATTTTTTGTTAGCTCCCATAGATTTAAAACAAGCATCAGATAAATATCTATTATGTGAAATTTAATTGTTATCAAAGTTAAATTAAATTTAATATTGTTAGATATCTAATTATTTGTTAATGTATATCAAATAATTTGATCTGTGTCAAAGTTTTGCATTATGATTTATGTCAAATTACACCTTCAATAATAGAGGAAATACTATGATTACAAGTGCTGAGAATGATCTAATGTGTCGTGTAGAAGGCGATGCTCCTATGGGTAGTGTTATGCGTCATTATTGGATGGTGGCCTGTCTTAGTGAAGAAATTAAGGAGTCAGGAGGGAAACCACTTAGAGTTGGTTTAATTGGTAAGAAGTATGTTGCCTTTAGAAATACAGCTGGAGAAGCTGGCTTTCTTGATGAAAAATGCTCACATAGAGGAGCTTCACTTGCTTTAGGGCGAAATGAAGAGTGTGGTTTGACATGTTTATACCATGGCTGGCGGACTAATGTTAAAGGCGAAATTATTGATATGCCGTCAGAACCTGAAGAAAGTGGCTTTAGAAAAAAAATCAAGCATAATGCCTATGCAGTGAAAGAATGGGCTGGTGTGATTTGGGTTTATCTTGGTGATCAAACAGAAGTTCCTGAATTTGTTCCGCCAGCTTGGGCTCCAACAGCTGATACTAAAGTAAGTATTGCTAAAATTAGGATTCCTTGTAATTGGGCACAAGTTACAGAAGGTGCTCTTGATAGCGCACATAGCTCAAGCTTGCATTCTAGTGATATGGTACCTTCTCGTGTACTTGAAGCTGAAGCTGATGAATCTAGCTGGTATAGACCATCAACAGACAAAAACCCTAAATTTCGTGTAGAAAAAACAAACTACGGTTATCATTATGCTGCGATAAGACGTCCAATAAAAAATGCAAGCACACATGATTACATTAGAACTTCTGTGTTTGTAGCACCTATGTCTGTTTTGATTCCGCCAAATAAGTCATATAATGTTGCAAACGTTAATGTGCCAATTGATGATGACAATACAATGTTTCATTTTATCGGATGGGGTGAAAATTGCCCTGATCAAGATGCTTGGTGTAAATTCTTAAGTGCCGAACAAGGTATAGATGTAGATGAAAAATGGATATCTAAGCGAAATATAGATAATGATTTTCTTCAAGATAGAGAATTGATGGCAGAGGGAAATTATACTGGAATACCTGGAATTCCGAATCAAGACATTGCAATGTGGATTACTATGGGGTCTGTAGCAGACCGCACTGAAGATACGTTAGGGGCTAGTGATATATCAATTGTTGAATTTAGACGTTGTGTATTAGAGCAGGTTAATCTAATGAAATCAGATCCAAAAGAATTTTCTCAACAAATATATCGAAAAGGAGTTGAGACAATTTTACCTTCTTGGCAAGGCGTAGTACCTAAAGGTACTGATTGGACTAGTCTAGAAGGGCGATCTAAAGTGAAAATGACTTAGCGCTGTTTATAAACTTTGTTGTAGCATTTCTGTGATGTTTACGGTATTACATAGTTTTGCTACTCCTAACTAAATAACACAATGAAATAGCCACTGTTAGTGACAAACTCGGCTTAAGGGACAAGCCTTGGTCAAGCTCACTTATTAATATGATCAAATAACCGAAATAATCAATTATGAAATCTAAAATAGAAGAACAAAATCTTATCTCCGATATTTTTTTGTGTGTTGCAAGAGCACTTGCAGAAGATATTAACGATGGAGATATTACGGCTCTGTTAATCCCTGAAGACAAAATCGCTGAGGCAGAAGTTATATCAAGAGATGCCGCTGTCGTTTGTGGTAAATTATGGGTTGAAGAGACATTCAAGCAATTAGACCCTAATTGTGAAATCAACTGGTATGCTAATGATGGCGACGATATACTTCCGGGAGATAAGCTATTTCAAATTAAAGGACTTGCACGAGCAATATTGACAGGTGAGCGTACCGCATTGAATTTTTTGCAGACATTATCGGGTACTGCTACTGTATCCAGAGAGTATTCAATGTTGGCTATAAACAAAGGTTTAACAATATTAGATACTAGAAAAACAATTCCTGGTCTTCGATTAGCTCAAAAATATGCAGTTAAAGTTGGCGGATGTTCAAACCATAGAATTGGCTTGTATGATGCTTTTCTGATCAAAGAAAACCATATTTTGGCCTGTGGTTCAATTGAGGAAGCTGTGACTAAGGCTAGAGAGATTGCTCCTGAAAAAACTATTGAAGTTGAAGCTGAAAATTTACTTGAGTTAACACAAGCATTAGCCGCGAAGGTAGATATAATTATGTTAGATAACTTCTCAGATGAGGATCTATCTGCTTTAAGCAATATCGATTTAATGGGAACTAAAATAGAAGCTTCAGGGAATTTAAATCAATCAAGTATTGCTAAATATATTAATTCAAATATAGATTATGTTTCATCAGGCAGTATTACAAAAAACCTCAAAGCAATCGATTTGTCAATGAGATTTATTAAAGTATGAATCCATGCTCAACATAGGGAGATGGCTGAATTTCACGCAACTAGCATCTAATAAATCACTTAGTCTATTATGTTATTAGAAAGATAAGAGATTATATTTCAACTACCTAACTATGACTTAAACACATTTATGAGATGCTCACATTACCTAAGTAAAGTTATTTTTAGGGTATATGTTCTATCACGTAAAGTTACTTAAAGCGCAATTTAACCGACAGACTATGCTTTATTTATTTTCGAAAATACAAAAGTAGTTACCTTAAAATATAATTTATATATGGAACACCTCTATGACAACTAAGACCCCTTATCAATTATTAGGCAAAGAGATTATTTATCTGATTGCCTGTACTTTTTATGATGTGATGGATGAATTGCCACAAGCTGAAAAAATCAGGAAAATGCACTCTGCTCATAAAGGAAATATAAAGCAAAAATTATATGAATATTTAGTCGGTTGGTTAGGTGGCCCCTCTATATACCAAGATAATACAGGAGCGGTCTGCTTAACAGAACCTCATAAAAATTACAGCATTGGTGAAATAGAGAGGGATGCGTGGTTAACTTGCTGGTATGAAGCTTTAGAGCGTGTTGATATAAGTGAAGAAGTGAAATTAATGTTAAAGGAACCTGTTTTTCATTTAGCAAATTCTATTTGTAATAAATAGAAACATTAAACTTTTCGGCTAATCAGAATTTATTAATTACACAAGAAGAATTTGTGGTGGCATAGTTAATTTTACCACCTGTTGTGGCTAAATAAAATTAGCTATTAATTTCTAAGACTGATCTAGTC
>NZ_JACGWF010000035.1:0-39582 GCF_014077595.1 Colwellia sp. 6M3
GCGAGATGCGCATTCTACGCAACTCAGTTTTAATGTCAACGTTTTATTTGAATTTATTTTAAAAGTTTTTAAAACTTTCAAAACCTATCTTTAAAACGTTAAGTTAACCAATTCAGCCTAAACCGCGTTAGATAACTTATTAAAACAGTTCGTTAGGGTGACCCCTTGGAACTGGAGCGCATTTTAGAGATTTTTGACCTCACGTCAACACCTAAATGCAATTAAATTGCGAAAAGATGTTTGTTTGCTTTTTATTTGTACAACCCTTGCTGTGGTTGAGTTTTTAATGTTCGATACGCTGATTAATTGCACGACCTTAGCTACTATTATTGTGCTCTTTGGCGTTATCTTTAGTTACTTAAATAAAACTATATATATGAAGATTGCTATTTCATGGCTGGTTTTTGCTAATATATCTAAATCAACCATTAAAAAGTCTTATATTTATGCATAATAATTTCCGAAGCTATCGTGGTATTACTCCTACATTAGGTAATGCTGTTTATGTTGATCAGTCTGCTGTGCTTGTTGGTGACATTACTTTAGGTGATGATACAAGTGTTTGGCCATTAGTCGCGGCTAGAGGTGATGTAAATAAAATCACTATCGGCGCGAGAAGTAACATACAAGATGGTAGCGTTTTGCATGTCACCCGAAAAAGTTCAGGTAACCCTAGTGGTAATCCATTAATTATTGGTGACGATGTTACTGTCGGTCATAAGTGTATGTTGCACGGCTGTGTGTTAGGTGATCGAATTCTTGTTGGCATGGGCGCTATTATTATGGACGGTGCAGTTATAGAAGACGATGTATTTATAGGCGCAGGTAGTTTAGTCCCACCAAACAAAATATTAAAAAGTGGTTACTTATATGTAGGTAACCCTGTAAAGCAGGCTAGAGAGTTGAAAGAAAGTGAAGCTAACTTTCTAAAGCAGTCAGCCATTAACTATGTAGAATTAAAGGCTGAGTATTTAGCTAATAGCTAGTGAGCGATATTATTTACTTCATTTCAATATGTATTTCATCACCTTCTGGCTCATTTTTCTCGAGCCAGAGTTCGGTAACCTCTTCTAAATCATATTTTGTGCAGTTAGTTATTTCTGCTAACTGCTTTAATTGCATTGAATGAAAATATATCGTTATCCTCTGTCCTGACAGTTGTCCAGTAAAAGACCAAGCGTCATGCGCCTTATTAAAATGTAAGTCATCGTTAAATATAATAGCTTGGTTCATATCGTTATTTCTCTTTTTATGCAGTTATAGCAATTGTTCTCTTAACGAGTGCAGTACAGGTTCGACATCAGGGTTCACTTCTGTCCATAACTGAAAGCTTGCAGCTGCTTGCCCTACTAACATGCCCAAGCCATCGATAATATGTTCAACACCGAGCAATTTTGCTTGTTTTAGAAATGCTGTGGGTTCTTTGCCATAGACCATGTCGTAACAGGTATTTGCATATTGGATGGTTTTATTTGAGATAGGTAAGCTGTCACCCGATAAACCCGCCGAGGTTGCATTTATAATAACATCAAAGGCTAATTCTTCAGTATCAGTAAACGTGATCGCTTTAATAGCATTATTAGGGTATTGCTCTACAATAGCTTGAGCTTTGCTTAATGTTCTATTGGCAATGGTTAATGATTTAGGCGATTGTTCGAATAAGGCTTGTACAACTCCTTTGGCAGCACCGCCAGCACCTAACAATAAAATATTACTATTTTTTAAGGTCACTTGATGCCTAAGTAAATCGCTAACTAAGCCTATTCCGTCTGTCGTATCGCCATAGATAATATCTTTGGTAAAAATTAAAGTATTAACAGCGCCAGCCAATTTGGCTTTTTCGCTAAGTTCATCACACATTGCAAATGCTTGTTCTTTGAAAGGCGCTGTAACATTGGCACCTTTACCGTTATTTGCAATCAGGTTATTAACGGCCACTTCGAATTGCCCTAATGTAACTAATTCGCTCTTGTAGTTTATTATGAGCTTAGATTGTGCGGCAAATTTTTGATGTATAAAGGGTGATTTAGATTGGGCAATTGGATTGCCAAATACACGATATTGATCCATGAGGTTTCTAGCTTAAGTGTTTAACCTAAGGTTAACGCAGTTATGAAAAGATAGGAACATAAAAGCAGCAACACAGTTACTGCTTTTTATAACAATTTTGTTTAATTTAAAACTTATAGCCTAACATCAAGGAATAAACCATAGGATCGATGCTAATATCTGCTTTGCCAATACTGTTACCAGCCACGTCAAAGGTTGCTTGAGTATCAATATCGATATATCGAATAGACGCATTCAAAGACCATTTTTCATCTAGCTGATAATCTGCGCCAAGTTGAACGGATAAACCGAACGAGTCGTCTAATGCTAGATTACTTAATCCTAATGACTTGGGCCCTGTTGAAAATCCCTCATCAAAGAAAACTGTGTAGTTTAAACCGATACCTGCATATGGTTTTAACGCCGAGTTAGTTTCAAAATAATAGAGCGCGCTGAGTGTCGGTGGCAAATGCTTTACTTGTCCTAAATTTTCACCATTTACGCCAAGCACTGAATTTTTATCTTGAATAGTAATATCATGACTAAAAGGAGTGGCCGCTAAAAGCTCGATTGCCCAGTTACTATCGAAAAAGTAGACAAGGTTAAGCCCTAATTGTGTGTTGTTGCCATTTGTTAGGGTCATTGTTGAGTCAGCACCGCCTAACATAATATTTGATTTACTATTGTCAGGGTTAATCAATGTTGCACCACCACGAACAAGAAAGTCACCTGCTTGATTAGCAATCGCTAGTGGTGAAAGTGTTATTGCTGAGAGAATTAATCCCTTAATTATTGAAGTTTTCATGAAAGCATTACCTTTTGTAAAGATGAAAATAAACTGTTGGTTCATTAAGGTAATTTTACGCTGACTCGATTTTTGATAATTTGATCTGGCACAAGGTTTGTTTAAAACCTGAATAAAACTGGGATGAATTTTTCAATAAGTATAAAACAGTAACTCGATATTTTTAAAGCCCAATTAGCTGTTATGCTACTTGGGCTTTAAAGCGGGTTGTTAAGCAGGTAGTTAAGCGGAATGTAACCAGTCTTGTGGCACTAAGTAATGTTGTAGTGCAGCTTCTGGACTATTTGGATCGGCTTGAAAATTATATTCCCAACGCGCTAAAGGTGGCATCGACATTAAAATTGATTCTGTTCTACCGCCTGATTGCAAACCGAACAAAGTACCACGGTCGAAAACTAAATTAAATTCGACATAGCGACCACGACGATAAAGCTGAAATTGACGATTATTCTCATCAAATGGAGTGTTTTTTCGCTTTTCCATCAAAGGTACATAAGCATCAATAAAACCAGTACCAACCGCTTTGATATAATCAAAGCATTGTTCAAAGTCCCATTTATTAAGATCATCGAAAAATAGACCACCAACACCACGTGTTTCGTCTCTATGTTTTAAATAAAAGTATTCATCGCACCACTTTTTATATTCTGGATAAACATCATCACCAAAAGGTTGGCAGATATCTTTGGCTGTTTGATGCCAATGCACAACATCTTCTTTGAAAGGATAAAAGGGTGTGAGGTCAAAACCGCCACCAAACCACCATACCGGAGCTTCGCCTTCTTTTTCCGCAATAAAAAACCTCACATTAGCATGAGATGTTGGAATAAAAGGATTTTTAGGGTGAATAACTAATGAAACGCCACAAGCTTGCCATTTACGACCAGCCAATTCTGGACGATGCGCCGTTGCCGATGGTGGTAATTTATCACCAGAAACCACGGAGAAGTTTACGCCACCTTGCTCAATAACAGTGCCGTTAGTTAGTACACGAGTTCTACCGCCACCACCTTCTGCACGCACCCAGTTATCTTCAATAAACTTACCGCTTCCATCAGCGGCTTCTAAAGAAGTACAAATTTGGTCCTGTAAGGACTTTAGAAATTCAATTACAACATTGATATTTACAGTGCTCATGAGCGAATAATATCTCCAGATAATGCATCTATAATAGTAGAAGGCTGTTCAAAGCCTAAGGTTTTACCTTTAATAATAAAATCAATTTTATCAGCGAGGTCACTTGGAATATCTTGCCACGTTTTAGCTGGGGGCTGCCCACTTAAGTTAGCACTGGTAGAAACAATGGGTTTGTTAGTAGCTAAACAAAGCGCAACAACGTCTGGTTGACTGGTAACTCGCACAGCAATCGTGTCAAATCGCCCTGTTAATAGCGCCGAAATATTCGCATTTTTAGCGACTAACTGTGTAATACCGTCAGGCCAACGTGATAACACAGCATAGCGTTTATCTTGTGGTATTTTACTGTCATCTATATAAGGTAAAAGCTGAGAGTAGTTACCGGCAAGTAGAATTAAACCTTTATCTGCTGAACGTGATTTAATCGACAACAATTTTTCAATTGCCTCATCGTTATCCGGATTACAACCTAAACCAAATACGGATTCGGTCGGATAAGCTAAAACGCCACCCTCTTGAAATGTTTCTAATGCTGTAGCCATTGGTTTTATTATGTAAGTTAAGTAAAGATTAATTAACCGTGATTATACTTTTTTTATGCCTAAACTACATGCTTAGCTATAAAAAAACGGTAAGCGTTAATAAAACGCTTACCGTTACGATGTTCAACTTTGCTTTTGGGTTAGCTTAAGCCTCAGACAACGCTTTAACCTGCTGTCGTAATACAAACTTCTGTACCTTACCGGTAGATGTTTTAGGTAGGTCACTAAAAACGATGGTTTTAGGCACTTTAAAGCCCGCCATATGCTCACGACAGTGTTGTATAACTTCTTGTTCGGTTAATGTTTGACCTGGCTTTAATCCAACGAAAGCACAAGGGGTTTCGCCCCACTTTTCATCTTTTTTAGCTACAACAGCTGCTTCTAAAATAGCGGGGTGCATATAAAGTACGCCTTCTATTTCAACCGATGAAATATTTTCACCACCCGAGATTATAATATCTTTAGAGCGGTCGCGAATTTCTATATAGCCATCGGGGTGCTTCACCGCTAAATCGCCAGAATGAAACCATCCATTAGCAAAAGCTTCGTCCGTTGTTGTTGGGTTTTTTAAGTAACCTTTCATGGTGGTATTACCACGAAACATTATTTCACCCATAGTTTCTCCATCAGCAGGAACAGGCTGCATGGTGTCTGGGTCGAGTACGTCAACATCTTCTTGAGTCGGATAACGCACACCTTGACGTGCTTTTAATGCTGCTCGTTCATCAGGGCTTTTGTCATTCCATTCATCTTTCCATTCACTCACGACACAAGGACCGTAAACTTCTGTCAAACCATAGCTTTGTGTTATTTCAATACCGAGGTTTTCGATACCTTTTATTACCGCTGCAGGTGGTGGTGCGCCAGCAGTCATCGCTTTAATATTTTTGGGTAATTTCGCTAGTAATTCTTCATCTGCATTTAAGATCATATTAAGCACAATAGGTGCACCACAAAAGTGGCTTACCTTATGATCGATCATCGCATTCACAATAGCGCCTACTTCGACTTGCCTTAAACAAATTTGCGTGCCCCCTACTGCCACAATAGTCCACGGAAAACACCAACCATTGCAGTGAAACATTGGCAAGGTCCAAAGGTAGTTGGTTTTATTATTGGTTGGCCAAATAAAATTATGACCTATAGAGTTAAGGTATGCACCGCGATGTGAATACACTACTCCTTTGGGGTTCCCGGTAGTTCCGGAAGTATAATTTAATGCTAATGCTTGCCATTCATCCTGTACGAAAGATTGTGAAAAGTTTTCATCGCCTTGCGCTAATAACTCTTGATAATCCATAGTGCCAATTTTTTCTCCACCAGGGCCTTCACTATCATCAATATCAATAATCAGCGGTTTACGCGTTGAAATAGCGAGCGCTTCTTTAACCACAGATGAAAAAGCGGTATCGGTTAACAACACATCACATTCGCCATGATCTAATATGAAAGCAATATTGTGTGCGTCGAGACGTATATTAATAGCATTAAGTACCGCGCCTATTTGTGGCACAGCAAAATGAGCATCTAGAAATTCCGGAATATTTGCCGCCATAATGCTAACGGTTTGTCCGGGCTTAACGCCAAACTTAATCAGACTTGATGCTAATCTACGAACATTTTTACGATATTGCTGATAAGTGATTTTTTGCTTACCGTGGATAATTGCTACTTTGTCAGGATAAACATCAGCTGTTCGATTTAAAAAATTAATCGGTGTCAATGGTTGACTATTCGCTGCGACTTTATCCAAGCCTTGATTGTAAATATTACTCATGAGCGTCCTCTTTACTTGTGGCTAAAGCACAATGAACAAACACATAATCCGCTTCTGCTATAAAATTTAGCGACACTTTGCATTTTAAATAAAATAATCATACGCTGAAAATCAAAATAAAAAATCATCCTTTGGTCTATAACGTCTCGACTTAATATTTCAGAATAAAGTTTGGTTAAACATTTAAAGGCTGCCCTTATAAAATCCACTGTAGGGTTAGTTTAATCAGCCATGTTGCATCTAAAGAGTAAACCTTTATCGTTTTGATTACGAGGCTCTCAACATTATCAACATGAGAATAAATAAAGTATTATTTATTCAAAATAATCGAAATAGATTTCCCGTTTCAGAAAATTTATAAACGCGGTATAATCTGCCATTAAATTTCACCTAATGCTAAAGCCAGTCTGCTCGCTATAACGTTAGGTCTCTAATCACATTATCAAAAGGCACATCGCGTATGAAAGTTGGAATTATTATGGGCTCAAAATCAGACTGGCCAACCATGCAGCATGCTGCGCAAATGTTAGATTTATTTAATGTTCCTTATGAAACCAAAGTTGTTTCAGCACACAGAACACCACACTTATTAGCTGAATATGCAGAAAGCGCTAGAGATAGAGGCATTACAGTTATTATAGGTGGCGCTGGTGGCGCTGCACATTTACCAGGTATGACAGCTGCTTATACGAGTTTGCCGGTGTTAGGTGTTCCAGTTCAATCAAAAGCGTTAAGTGGTCAAGATTCTCTGCTCTCTATTGTACAAATGCCTAAAGGCATTGCTGTTGGTACACTAGCTATTGGTACTGCCGGTGCTGCAAATGCAGGTTTACTAGCCGCACAGATTATTGGTACCTTCGACCCGACAGTACAAGCCGCGGTTGAAAAATTTAGAACTGAACAAACACAAACAATTCTTGATAATCCAAACCCTGCTGAATAAGGCT
This sequence comes from Colwellia sp. 6M3, assembly GCF_014077595.1. Classification (NCBI taxonomy): domain Bacteria; kingdom Pseudomonadati; phylum Pseudomonadota; class Gammaproteobacteria; order Alteromonadales; family Colwelliaceae; genus Colwellia; species Colwellia sp. 6M3. The sequence goes on from NZ_JACGWF010000035.1 coordinate 7,258, forward strand.
AGTTCAATGAATGTTTTAGTATTAGGTGCAGGACAACTTGCTCGTATGATGGCATTAGCTGTTAAGCCTTTAAATATTAATATACGCGCTTTCGATGTTGGCTCAGGTAATGTAGTTGACCCGCTTTCAACAAATATTATTTTTGGTAACTTAACGCAAGGCATTGAGTTCGCAGATTTTATTACCGCTGAATTTGAGCATATAGATCACCAAACCCTTGCCTTGTGCCAAGCATCTGGAAAACTTCGCCCGTCGAGCCAAGCAATTAAAGTTGGTGGTGATAGAAGATTAGAAAAAGACCTGCTAGTAAAATGTAATATTGCCAATGCTAAACACCAAATTATTGCAACAAAAGCAGACTTTGACCAAGCGTTAGCTCACTTGTCTTTTCCGCTAATTTTAAAGAGTGCTTTAGCCGGGTATGACGGTAAAGGTCAGTGGCGATTAAAAGATACAGCCAAAGCAGATGAAACTTGGCTAGATATTAAAGCTTTTTTTGATGGCGGTGAACAAGGTGTTCAACACGCGGTTGTAGCTGAACAAATGGTCCCTTTCGATAGAGAAGTTTCTCTAGTGGGTGCTCGTGATAGCCAAGGTAATACCGTAGTTTATCCGTTAACTGAAAACCATCACACCAATGGTGTTTTAAGCGTATCGATTGCCACGCAAGTAAATGAAACTCTACAAGCACAAGCTAAGCAAGTATTTGATAGTATCGCCAATGAGTTAAATTATGTTGGTGTATTAGCCATAGAGTTTTTTCAAATTGATGAACAATTACTGGTGAATGAAATTGCCCCACGGGTTCACAACTCAGGACACTGGACACAACAAGGTGCAGATACTTGTCAGTTTGAAAACCATTTACGTGCGGTTTGCGACTTACCCTTAGGTAGTACCGAGTTAATTCGTCCTTCAGCTATGATCAATATACTGGGTGAAGATGAAGTACCTAATGCTATCTTGAATGTCGCCAGTACTACTTTGCATTGGTATGGGAAAAGTAAACGCGCTGGCCGAAAAATGGGCCATATTAATGTCTCTGGCAATTCTGAAAAACAATTAGCTGAGCGATTAAGCCTATTAGCGGATATTTTACCTGAAGCGGCATTTGAAGAGCTTAAACCTTATGTTACTGGTTTCAAAAACAAACTAAGTTAAATTGTCTTAAAAACTATGCTTTACTAAAACCAGCAAGTTGCTGGTTTTTTTATATCAAACAGATTCGTTTTTCTGAAAATGACTACAAGGTTTAGACGCACATTGGAGTTTTTCTCCTGCCGCCATTTGCCTTTTCAATAACAAACCAAAACCACACTTTTCGCATTCACCCATAACGGGTTCATGATTGACGACAAATTTACATTTTGGATAGTGATCGCAAGAATAGAATGTTTTGCCAAAACGGCTGACTTTTGACTGTAGGTTGCCTTTTTTACAGTGTGGGCAAGTAACGTTTTGTTGTTCGAGTTCATTGTTATCTTGTGCAACAATGTGGTGACATTCTGGGTAGTTTGTACAACCGATAAACATACCATAGCGGCCTTGCTTAACGGCAAGTTCACTACTGCATTCAGGGCATTCACTACCTACTAATATTTTGTCGTCAACGCGTTCATGTTCTACAACAGCTCGAGTATGTTGACACTCAGGGTAAGTAACACAACCAAAAAAAGAACCTGACTTACTGTGTTTAATAACAAGTTTAGCGCCGCAATCAGGGCAGACTTCATTGGCTTTTTCTAAGGCATGTTCATGACGTGAAAATAATGGTTTTTCGGGATTTGACATAATAGACACCTAAAAAATTAGATCGCTATTATGTCATATTTTATGACATGAACTGTAGCGTAATTTTCCAACAAATTACGCATGAGAAAAGCGTTAGTGTAAAGGCCCTTCTTGTTCATCAAAAATAAGGTCTTCCATTTGAGAGTAGGCATTTTCTTTACCTGGCACATTAAATAGCACCATCAATACAACCCACTTTAAATCATCAATACAAAAGAACTGAGTATCTAACTCCATCACCCGATCAATAACCATTTCACGAGTGATAAAGTCTAATAAATTTACCTGCTCTAAAAACATCAAAAAGCCACGGCACTCTACATCTAGAATTTGGCATTCTTGTGAGGTATAAATCCGAATAGATTTATTACCTACTCTTGTTAAATAAGGATAAGTCTCGGTATCTTGCAAGGCAGCAAGTTTCTCTAGCCAAGCCAGTGCTTTATAAATTTCATCTTGGTGAAAACCAGCACGAGTTAATTCATCCGTAAGTAATTCATGATCCACCATCACTTCAGCTTCACTATGAATATAATTTTCAAAAAGGTACATCAAGATATCAAACATAACTAGCCCCTATTTAATTTAAGGTAACCCCCTGGTACAGCAGATACCAGTCCCCTAAGTTCAAGCACTGTTAAACGTGTTAGCACTACATCGATAGGTAGTTTACATCGTGAAACCACCAAATCTACAGGTGTAATTTCATATCCCACACTAGCTAACATTGAATCGTTACACAAGTCTTGTTCTTCTATTTTTTCTGTCGGATTATCTTTCTCTTTGTTTCTACTTAAGTTTAAATCTTCTGATTCAATATCATCAAACTCTTCTACTATATCGGCAATGTCCTCTACAAGTTTAGCACCTTGTTTAATTAACCAATGGCAGCCTTTGGCTTGTATATTATAAATTGAACTGGGTACGGCAAATACTTCTCTACCTTGTTCTAATGCACAACGTGCTGAGATTAAAGAGCCACTTTTTAGTGACGCCTCAACTACAACAACCCCCAAACTTAAACCGCTAATTAAACGGTTTCGTTTTGGAAAGTGCCCTGCCTTTGGCGCTACACCAGGGGGAAATTCACTAATAATTAGACCATTATTTTCAATAATATTTTTTTGTAAAACTTTATGTCGAGCCGGATACGTTATATCTAAACCGGTCGCTACAACGGCAATAGTAAAACCTTTATTATTCAATGCGCCTAAATGTGCCTGTGCGTCTATACCTAAAGCCATACCACTGGTTACAACAAACTGTTCGGATAATTCTCCTGCTAATTTATAGGCTATTTCACGGCCTGACACGGTTGCATTGCGACTGCCCACAATAGCCATTTTAGGCAATGACAATAAATCAATATTGCCACGAATAAAAAACACAATGGGAGGATCGTAAATTTCTTTTAATAATAGAGGATATGCGGGTGAGTCAAAGGTCACAATTTGACTTTGGCATTGATGTGAATCAGTGATTATTTTTGAGAATGTTTGCCAATCAGGTGATGATATAGCGAGTTGCTGATTACTGGTTAAACCTGACTTAGTTAAATCAGTCGATACTGAAAACAAAGCCGTTAGACCATATTTTTCAACTAAGGCAATTTTTTTATGGCTGGCTAACCGTGGAATTGCTTTCACGGCTAGCCAGTAATGTGTTGATGTTAATGCTTCACTGCTATTAATATTATTTGCCACTTGCTTCTCCTTAAGAGTGGCTAACTCAAAGGTTACGGCGCGGCAACTCCATCAAGCACACGAAGTGGTTTTTCAGAGTTTAAGATTAGCGCCATACTGACCTTATCATAAACTCTAAATACCATAACTTGCCCAATAGATTCTGCAGGCATATCGTAATCTGACAAATTGTCGCTGGCTAACTTGTTCCAGCGTGAAGTATCTTTAGTGTATTGTGGACCACTATCTGTTTCAACTACTGCAGGACTTTTACGCTTCACAGTAAGCACATCACCAACTTGCATGTCTTGGCTACTGCCTTTATTAATCATTACGACATCAAATTTTGCAAATTCACGTAACTTAGCAACAGAGCTTACAATAAGCCCTTCTAAGGTTTGTGATGCTGCACGCATAGTGAAAATAGAAGGATATTGTTGACCTTCATTTACTGGGATAACAAAAGCACCAGAACGAATTTCACGTTTTGCACCATCAATATAAATGGTACTAGGTTGCATTTTACTCATATCACCAGTGTGTGTTGCTTTACCGGTGCCAACAAGTCTAATGTTATATCCAAGGTTTTCATTGGTTTTAGGGTCAACAATGGCATCACCTTTATGATATACGCCATAGCTTTGACCTATGGTCAGGTCACTATTAATATAAACTTTCAAACCGTCGATACTAGATTTGTAGCCTTCATCACTACCAATAATGCGAGGAAGCCCTTCTAATTCAGCTGCACTTTTTACACTGTCGTAGCGAATATAAGGTGCAATAGCGTGCAACGGTAACGTACTCACTGGGTTTTGATCTTTTAATTGTTTACGAATTTTAGGCGACCATTTAAGTTCAGGTTTACCTTTAACCAACATAGGTTGGCCTTGTTCGTCAAAAACTAGGCGTAATTCATCACCAGGATAAATTAAATGGGGATTATTGATTTCTGGGTTAAGGCGCCATAATTTAGGCCACAACCAAGGTTGATTGAGAAATATACCGGATATTTCCCATAAGGTATCCCCTTTCTTAACGACATAAGATTTAGGGGCATCTGACTTAATTGTTAACTCATCAGCCAGTAAAGATAATGACAAAGTTAAGCCAAGTATCAACGAAAATATTCTTATTAGCATGTTAATCTGCCTATTATTATAGGTTTTATCCTAAACCACTATGATTAATTATAATTAATGGCTAAAATTGAAACATAACACTCTATGCGATATTTCGCGAACTCTTTTGATAAATTATGGCTATTTTACCTGTATTACGATTTCCTGATGAGAGATTAAGAACCAAAGCACAACCTGTAACTGAAGTTAATGATGAAATTCGCACTATTATCAGCAACATGTTTGAAACCATGTACGATGAAAATGGTGTCGGTTTGGCAGCAACTCAAGTTGATATACACCAACGAATTGTCGTTATGGACGTTTCTGAAAACAAAGAACATCCTTATGTCTTAATAAATCCTATTATCACACGTAAAAGTGACGATACGCTTATTAATGAAGAAGGCTGTTTATCTGTACCTGGCTGTTATGCAAAAGTTGACCGAAGTGTTGCCGTGACCGTAACCGCGCTCGATGAAAATGGCAAAGAATTTTCCTTAGACGGAGAAGAACTATTAGCTATTTGTATTCAACATGAACTCGATCATCTTGATGGTATTTTATTTGTTGACTACTTATCGCCACTAAAACGCCAACGTATTAAGAAAAAATTAGAAAAAGAAGCACGCATAGATAAAGCAAACGCTTAATCTTTTTCAAACGTAGAACAATTTAATTCAATTGCATTTTGGAAATACCTTTGTCCAACGACTTAACACAACCATTAAATATTATTTTTGCTGGCACACCAGATTTTGCTGCGCAACACCTCGCAGCACTTTTGCAATCACAACACAATGTTGTTGCGGTTTATTGCCCTCCTGACAAACCTGCCGGGCGTGGTAAAAAGCTCACGGCTTGTGCCACTAAGTTATTAGCGTTAGAAAATAATATCCCTGTTCAGCAGCCTGAAAACTTTAAATCTTTAGAGTCACAACTAACCCTAACCAGTTACCAAGCAGATGTTATGGTTGTGGTGGCTTATGGTTTACTGCTGCCAACAGTAATTTTAGAAACACCAAGATTAGGTTGTATTAATGTTCACGGCTCTATTCTACCAAAATGGCGTGGTGCAGCGCCCATTCAACGTGCTTTAGAAGCTGGCGATCCACAAACGGGCGTTACCATAATGCAAATGGATAAAGGCCTAGATACTGGTGATATGATCTTAACCGCTACCTGCGACATTACATCAACTGACACTAGCGCAAGTTTATACAGCAAATTAGCAGCGCTTGGTCCAACAGCGTTATTAGAAACATTAACGCTTATGGCTTCAGGTGAATATAAACGCCAGCCTCAAGATAATACCCAAGCTACCCATGCCGCCAAGCTTGATAAAGCAGACGCTGAGATAAACTGGCAACAACCTGCTGCAGTACTTGATCGTACAATAAGGGCATATATTCCGTGGCCTGTCGCTCAGTTTACTTTTCACGAAAACGATAATGAACATCGTATTCGTGTATTACAAGCCAGTGTTATAACGCTTGATCACAAACAAACACCTGGAACGATTATTAGCTGCGATAAACAAGGCATTGTCGTTGCCACAACGACCAATGCGCTTAGGCTCGAAACATTACAACTGCCGGGCAAAAAAGCATTAGCCGTAGCCGATATACTTAATGGTAAAGCCCTGTGGTTTGCCAAAGGCCAATTAATCAATGGTTCCACGTCACCTCAACAAGGGTTAACTTAATTATGGCCGCTAATCTTAGAGCCCTCGCTGCCCGTTGCACCTTTGCTGTTGTTGATAAAGGTCGTAGCTTGTCAGATGAATTACCACAACAAATTGCAAAAATAGACCTTAAAGATAAAGGGCTACTACAAGAACTTTGTTATGGCGTTTTAAGGTACTTACCAGAACTTGAGCATGATGTACGTGACTTTATTAAAAAGCCATTAACTGGCAAACAGCGTGTGGGTCATTTCTTATTATTGGTTGGCATTTATCAGATAAAGTATACCCGTATTCCAGATCACGCCGCTTTTAACGAAACAGTTTCTGCCTGCAAGCCCTTAAAGTGTGAACATTTAAAAGGTGTTATTAATGGTATATTAAGAAACTTTCAACGCCAGCAAGCTCAATTGGTTGAAAGTAATAATCAGCCTGATAATACTAAGCTACCTGCCGCTATCGCATATAATCATCCGTCTTGGTTTATTAAAAAATTACAAACTAGCTACCCTGACAGTTGGCAAGCTATTCTCATCGCAAATATGGAAAGACCACCGATGTGGTTGCGAGTAAATACGCTTCACCATAGCCTTGAGCAATATTTAACATTATTATCAGAAGCCGGCATTGAATTTGCCTATATTGATAAAACTTCATCTGCCATTCGCTTAATTGAAGCTGTTGACGTAAACAAGCTTCCTGGATTTCAACTTGGTTGGGTATCAATTCAAGATGGTGCAGCACAACAAGCTGCAATTCTACTTGATTGCCAACCTGATGATAACGTACTCGATTGCTGTGCAGCACCCGGTGGTAAAACTTGCCATATTCTCGAATATAGTCCAAAAATTAAAGCCATGACTGCCTTAGATATTGAAGCGACCCGTTTACTGCGAGTGCATGAGAATCTTGAGCGCCTTAATCTGCAAGCAAATGTTATTGCCGGCGATGCAGCAACACCTGAAAAATGGTGGGATGGACAATTATTTGACCGAATTTTATTAGATGCTCCTTGTTCTGGCACAGGTGTCATTCGACGTCACCCTGATATAAAGTGGTTGCGTAAAAGCCAAGACATCGATGTATTAACTGACTTACAGCAAGATATATTAAAAAATGTATGGTCTTTGCTGAAACCCGGTGGTACTTTGCTATATGCAACATGTAGTGTATTGCCTGAAGAGAATAGTCAGCAAGTTCAACGTTTTGTTGATGAAAATCCTGATGCAAAACATATATCAATTACCCAAAACACCGACGATATTGGCTGGCAAATACTGACCAGCGAAAATTCAATGGATGGTTTTTACTACGCTAAATTAGTTAAAACACAACAATAAAAGCAATCTTAAATGAAAATTATAATTATTGGTGCTGGACAAGTTGGTGGCACATTAGCGGAAAATCTTGTCGGTGAAAAAAACGACATTACGCTAATCGACACCAACAGCGAAACCTTGCGTGAATTACAAGACAAAATGGATTTACGCGTTGTAGTTGGTCATGGTTCTCACCCTGATGTACTAAAGCAAGCTGGCGCTGAAGATGCTGAGTTAGTTGTCGCCGTAACCAACGACGACGCGATTAACATGATTGCTTGTCAAATTTGTTATTCCTTATTTAATACCGCCAATAAAATTGCTCGTATTCGTTCAAGTAAAATCCTTAAGTATCAAGATGAACTATTTCAAAATAAAAATATTCCCGTTGACCATGTTATTGCGCCAGAGCAGCTAGTAACGCGCGATATTGCTCGGTTAATTGATTACCCAGGCGCATTGCAAGTATTAGAGTTTGCTCAAGGTAAAGTTAGCTTGGTTGCCGTTAAAGCTTATTACGGCGGTTTATTAGTAGGACATGCCCTTTCCACCTTGCGTGAGCATATTCCGAATATTGATACCCGGGTTGCAGCCATTTATCGAAATGGTAAGCCTATTCGTCCATTAGGAACTACCGTAATTGAAGCTGACGATGAAGTATTCTTTATTGCTGCCTCAATACATATTCGCGCCGTGATGAATGAGCTACAAAAGCTAGAGGCACCCTACAAAAAAATCATGATCGCCGGCGGTGGTAATATCGGCTCTGGGTTAGCTCGCCTATTAGAAAAAAATCACCAAGTTAAATTAATTGAGCATTCAGCTAAACGTGCAGCTTATTTAGCGTCTGAGTTGAACGATACCCTGGTTTTTACCGGCGACTCGTCTGATCAAGAACTGCTAATGGAAGAACATATTGATCAGTTTGATGTGTTTATTGCCGTAACCAACGATGACGAAGCTAATATAATGTCTTCGTTATTAGCGAAACGTTTAGGTGTTCGCAAAGCCATGGTGTTAATCCAGCGCAGCGCTTATATTGACTTAGTACACGGTAGTAACATCGATATTGCAGTTTCTCCCCAACATGCAACAATATCAGCACTATTGACCCATGTTCGTCGTGGTAATATCGATAATGTATATAGTTTACGTGGTGGTGCGGCTGAAGCGATCGAAATCGTCGCCAAGGGTGATGAGAGGTCATCAAAGGTGGTTGGTAAAACTATTCAACAAATTAAGTTACCACCAGGGACTACCATTGGCGCAATTGTACGTGACGATGAAGTATTTATTGCGCATTCAGATACTAGAATTCAAGCAGAAGATCATGTGGTATTGTTCTTAGTTAACAAACGTTATATAAGCGACGTTGAAGCCTTATTTCAATTAGATGCAATAACGTTTTTCTAATTTACACACCTAATTAATATTCAAACAATGTGAATTAGGTTCGCCAAAATGCTGGTGTGAATAACACCAGCAAAGTAAATATCTCTAAGCGCCCAAACAACATAGCAACAACCAATACCCACTTACTAAAATCATTAATGTCAGCAAAGTTAGCCGCTACCTGCCCTAACCCAGGACCAAGATTATTCAAACATGCGGCTACTGCAGTAAATGCTGAATATTCATCCATACCCGCCGCTAAAAGCAACAACATACAAATAACAAATACCGCTGCATAGGCAGAGAAGAAGCCCCAAATAGCTTCAACAACACGATTAGGTAAGGCTTTATTGCCGAGTTTGATGGTGAAGACTGCCTTAGGATGAACTAATTTATTTAATTCTCGTATACCTTGTAAGTAAAGTAATACCACTCGGATGACTTTCATACCGCCACCGGTGCTACCAGCACAGCCACCAATAAAGCTCGAAAAAATCAATAAAATGGGGAGTAATGTGGGCCAGTTAGAAAACGTAGCTTCGCCAGCAGATGTACCTGAAAAACCTGCAGTGGTGCTAATAGAAACCGCATGAAAAAGCGCTTGCTCAAAGTTTTCAAAACCTGATTGATAAACGTTAAAACTTGTTAGGACAATAAAACAGATAAAAATTAAGGTAAATTGGATACTCAAAAAAGCTTTAAATTCTGAATCATAAAAATAACTGCGCAGTGAGCGGCTGTTAACAACGGCAAAATGCAGTGCAAAGTTGACGCCGGCAACCAGTAAGAAAAATACACAGATAAAGTTGATCAATGGACTATTAAAATAGCCCATGCTTAAATCATGAGTTGAAAAGCCACCAATGGCGATAGTTGAAAACGAGTGACATACCGCATCAAATAAGCTCATTCCTGCAGCCCAATAACTTAAAGCACATGCCGTGGTAAGTGATACATAAATAAGCCACAAATGCTTAGCTGTGTCTGCAATACGCGGGGTCATTTTTGAATCTTTAACTGGGCCTGGGGTTTCGGCTCGATATAGCTGCATACCACCAATACCTAACATAGGTAAAATAGCTACCGCTAAAACGATTATACCCATACCACCTAACCATTGTAGCTGTTGGCGATACCAAAGCACGGCGTGTGGCAAGCCGTCAATCTGCGTTAAAATAGTAGCACCGGTAGTAGTTAAGCCAGAAAAAGATTCAAAGAAGGCATCAGCAACAGAAAGATTAGGTTGATCTAATAACATTAAGGGCACAGCTGAAAAGCTTGCCAAAACGGTCCAAAAAAGGACAACAATTAAAAAGCCTTCACGCGCCCTTAAATCACTTTTTTCAGCTCGGTACGGATACCAAAATAAAAGTCCGGCTATTAGGCAAAAAAGAAAAGACATTAAGAAAGAAACACCACCACCATCTCGATAAACAAGAGAAATAAAAGCGGGCGGCAGCATAGTTACGCTTAGTAAAGCGACTAATAAACCTAATATTCGGATGATATTTTTAAATTGCACAGTAGTTTATTATTGCTTTTAGGTTATGGGTTGTAGGGTTAGCTGCCCTGCAGACATTGTTTGTAATTGCTGCTGGAAAAGCTTAATTTTTTCATCTGGTATTGCGAGTGTAAGAACCACGGTTTCATTGTAGTCTTGCTGGATAATTTCACCACCAATTTGTTCAATAAAATATAGTACATCATTCACTTGGGTATATTGACACGCTAGTGTTTTACGTACCATAGGAATTTTCAATTTTGTTGGTAAAATAGCCAGTGCTTGCTTAACGCTACCACCATAAGCTCTTTGTAACCCTCCTGGTCCTAACTTAGTTCCACCAAAATATCGCACAACAACAGCACAAACTTCACCAATATTACTGCCCATAAGCATTGCTAGCATAGGTTTACCTGCAGTACCTGATGGCTCACCGTCATCTGAAAATCCATATAACTGACTATCTTCGGGACGACCAGCAACAAAGGCATAACAATGATGATTAGCTTGTGGGTGCATGGTTTGTAAGCTTTTAATAAAAGCTTTTGCTTCTGCACTACTTGCACAAGGCTGAAGGTAACAAATAAAGCGACTACGGGTAACTATTGTTTCATCAATAATTGCTTGAGCCGCTATTTGATAGGGTTTAGACACGTATATAGTCTTAGTTTAAGTCAAAATCTCGTGTCATATTTTCATTATGCGATTGGTGCACAATAATATTATCTTCTATTCTGATACCACCGAATGGACGCATAGCATCAACTTCTTGCCAATTTATCATCTTTCCGTGGGGTGAGGCTTTTAAATCAGCAAGCAATGAATCAATAAAATACAATCCGGGTTCAACCGTAAATACTTGATTACTTTCTATTACGCGAGATGTGCGTAAAAATGCATGAGGCTCTGGGGTATTAACATGTGTACCACGCTCGTCTGCCATAAATCCACCTACATCATGTACTTGTAACCCTAAATGATGCCCTAAACCATGCGGGAAAAAGGTCGAAATAATGCCAGTTTCTACGGCAGTATCTACATCAACATTAATATAGTTAAACTCTTTTAACACCTTACCAATTTCACGATAAGTGGCAATATGCAGATCTACATAACTCAGGCCTGGCTTTAAAGCATCTACGGCGCTTAACATTAAGCTGTCCATACGGGCAACTAGCTCAGCAAAGCGGTCACGTTTAAAAGAATACGTGCGAGTAATATCTGAAGCATAACCATGAAAATTAGCACCGGCATCAAGTAAAAAAGAACGGTGTGCTTGTGGTACGCCACGATCTAATGCGGTGTAATGCAAAATTGAAGTGTTTTCATTTAACGCCACGATATTACCGTAAGGTGTTTCACTTTCTACATGTTGTGTTGCTTTTAAATAAGCATGTTGAATATCGTATTCAGAGGCGCCATCAAAAAATGCTGCTTTTGCTGCTTTATGTCCTTTAACCGCAATCGCACTTGAACGACGCATACACTCTTGCTCGTATGAGGTTTTATAAGCGCGATGATAGTGCAAGTAGTTAATTAGCGGCTCTGGATTAATATGTTCAAATCCCAACGCTTTTGCCACTTCAATGTGAGCACCAATATAAGCAAATGATTTTTTATCGTAAGGTAATAACTTATCAACTTCACTCGCTTTAGCTAGAATTTTTATATCGAAAAATTCATTCCAATAGTTATCCGCTAAGCCAATAACTTTATGCCAAAAATCAACAGGTTGGTAATATATCAAGGTAGGTTTTTCTGAACCGTTAACGATCAACCAACAGTTAGCAACGTCAACCAAAGGTAACCAAGCTTTAAAGTGCGGGTTCACTCGAAATGGGTAACTGTTGTCGTCTAAGAATGCCTTAATTTCTTGACCAGAATGAATGACTAAACCTTCAAGATTTTCTCTTGTTAATACGGCTTTAGTTCGTTTTTGCAACTCAGCAACATGAGCTGGATAATGACTTGCTAGTTTATTCATCTGGTAACTCTCTAAATTTCTTTGATATTAATTATACCGTGTTTAGTGCAAGATTATAATGCTTAGCTAAAATGCTATTCGTTGATATTCATTGCGATAATCAGGTCGAATAAAGACCCTTTTTGCCCGACTTTATGTTGATATATTTGCTGATAAGCTAGCACACTTTTAACGTATTCTCGGGTTTCTTTAAACGGTATTGTTTCTATCCAAACGTCTGCTGGTAATGGCTCTGCATCTTTTAGCCAACTTTTAACTCGATAAGGACCTGCGTTATATGCAGCGGTCGCAAGCACCTGATTACCGTCATGTTTGTCGAGTAAATTTCGTAAATATTTCGTGCCTAATTTAATATTATTTTTTGCTTTAAATAAATACTGATTTGAAACCTTTCTTTTTGCCAATTGTTTCGCTGTACCCGGCATAATTTGCATTAAGCCCTTAGCGCCTGCTGGGGAATTTGCATCAGACATAAACGAGCTTTCACGCCTTGTTATTGCAAACGCCCAAGCGGGATTAATCTTTTGATTATCAGCATAATGTTTAATTTCAGTTTCAAAACCTAGTGGAAAACGTAAATTAACATCATTAAGATAGCCTACTTTGGCTAAGGTAAATATTGCACGATCATACCATTGCATTTCATTAGCCACTTTTGAAGCAACTAACTTGTCACGCTGATTCAGTTTAGACAGCCAATAGTTCCACTCTAAGCGAGCATGATGAAAACGTCCTATCGCAAACAACTCAAAAGCTCGTTTAGCTTCAGGGCTTTTAATCACAAACGCTTTTTCTTCTGCACTAACAACAAGTGGCATATTTTGAAAATTAGACGCTTTATTTAAGTAACTAGCAGCTAAAAAACCATAGTAATGTCGACTTTGTGCAAGTTCGCTTAAGAGCTTAGTTCCTTGCACTAAATCATCAGTAGCTAATAAACTTCTGCTGTACCAATAACGCCACTGTAAACTCTGCTGCGCTGTTGTTGGTAATTTTAATAGTTTATCTTTTATATGTTGCCAATTTTGGTCGCGCAACGCGTCAGTTATATACCACTGGGTTAAATTACTACTAAATAACTTTTCATCTACCTGCACTAGCCAACTAGCAGCATCAGCATGATTTTTACTGGCAAGCGCTAACGCAAACTTCACGGTAATTTGTTGCTCTTGTTCTTTAGTAAATGGCAATAAAGTTTTTGCTAATGCATAAGTATCAAGCGCTTTTTCAGGCGATCGCCATATTAATCGCTTTAGACCGTAAGCTACTATTTCAGCTTCACGTGCTGATTTATTACTGAATCTAGACAACTTACTAATATAAGCAGGATCTCGTCGAACTTTATGCCATACCTTAGCTAAAGCTTGTTCTTTTTCCGGTAATAACTTTGTCAGGTAAGGAATAAGGCTATGTTTACCACCATCGGCCGCTAACACAATGCGTTGCCAGATCATGTCATTAGTACGATACCCCGCTAGTTGCCATTTTTTGAATATGGGATCACAAACTTTGGGTTGTGACTTACCCACCAACCAAAGAGCGCTCACTTTAGGTAAAACTCTGGTTGGCGCAACACCCGTTTGTAATTCAAAACTATAATGTTGGCAGGTTAATTCGACATTACTGGTGGGTTTAAAAAATGCTTGAAAAAGTACTGGCTGCTTACGTTTAGCTAAATAGGTTAACCATTTCTTTCTTAAAGGCCAATCTAGTGGAGTTCCTTCGTATTTTGTTAAGAATTCGCTGATCTCTGTCGCTGACGACAGCTTCATTTTGGTCATTAACCTTTTCTGATCTAAATAAGGTTGTAGCGGATAATAATGTAATTGCTTATATAGGTTTTGATATGTGGCTGAACTAGCGTTCCAAACTTGATTTTCAGCTTCAAGAAAAATATTTCTTTGCTGATTACCATCATTTGCAAATGAAAAGGAGCTGGCTAATAAGCCACTTAATATAATGGTTTTGATAAACCGGAAACTACCTAACGGCATTTGATGACCCTGGAAAAATAACGATAGATCAATTATTCACTCCTTACATCACAAAGCAAGTCTATTCAGCACAATTAATAGCTTATTTAGCGATATTTGGGCTTGATATAATTAAGGACAGACTAAAACAACTTGATATTAAAATATTATAAATAAATTTATAGTTGCGTCATTTTAAATAGGCTTTAAAATTGCCGCCAAATACTTTTTTATAATCAGGTTCAGCAAAGCATGACCGATAGCCCTTTTTCTAACACCGACCAACAATTAGATGCGATTGGGCTTCGCTGCCCTGAACCCGTAATGATGCTGCGCCTGAAAATTCGTAAAATGGCAAACGGTGAGACACTATTGGTCAGTGCAGATGACCCTTCTACTGCTCGTGACATTCCCAGTTTTTGTCGATTTATGGAGCATGAACTTATTGAACAACAAATTAAAGAAGTGCCTTTTCAATACGTGATTAAGAAAGGCTTGGGATAGTAAATCTCAATATCTGCTAAGCATTAATTATCGAATGCTCAGAAGAATAGTTACTGCTGTGAATTACAAATAACAGAAGTCAGCTTAACCACACAATATCTATATTTATAAATCGTTAAATTTCATATCCGTAATATCAGCTTAGAGTAAAGGCCATGACTAATTTAAGTTTGAACTTATCTCTAGGTGTAGGGCGCTTTGAAACCATGTTTCGTTTAATTGAACAGGTAACTCCTCCGCCATAGCGGTCATTAGGGTAGAAGATTTAAAGACTGTAATTGCCACTAAACCGACGTTATCAGTTATTGAAACAGGTCAAAATTGGATTGCTTTAGTACTAAAAGACGACGAAGGAAAATAGTACCTAGGGGTTCCCTTAGAGAGCTAAGGGGGATTCACCTATAACCTCTTCCCAACACCTCATTCTTTTTCATGTTATTGATATTCTTCAGTGACAAGTTTACCTAGATCTTAATTAATGCTTTAATATAAATATACTAAAGTGCTCTGATTTTAAGCTAAGTAAATATTGAAAACCATCAGGAAAAGGAAAGCTGTATGATAGAAAGAGGGGTATCGGAGAAAGTATTGCTATTTCTGAATTTGCTTGGCTCTATATGCATATTCCCGTTTGCAATATTACGTTGGCACTACGGTGACATTACTTTAGCGATTGTTGACGGCATAATATCAATAACATTATTAGTTTTTTTTTCGTACATATTTATAACCCGAAAAACAGCTGTTGTAAAAATTTTAAATGCCATTTTTTTAGCTATTGCACTCCTTACAAGTATAGCAATGAAAGGACAATCACAAATTCTTTGGGTAGCCCCTGCCATTATCGCAATCCACTATTTAGTGCCCGTAAAACTGGCAAAAATCATCAACATAATACTGTTGTCTATAATGCTAATCATTGTTTACCCACATACAAACTTGATTGAGTTCATAACAATCTTATCCACCACTATTTTAACAGCATCTCTATCCTTCGTAATGTTTCGTGCATACACTAATAAACAACGCGAACTAGCACTACTTGCGACCATAGATCCATTAACAGCTTCAGGTAATAGACGATTATTAGGAACAAAGCTATCGGACGTAATTGCTAACCAGAGCCGTGAACAATATTCAATTTGCTTACTGTTACTGGACTTAGATGGCTTTAAAGAAATAAATGATGAATATGGGCACGCTATTGGAGACCAAATTATAATATCTGTATGCAAGTTAGTAAAAGAGCATACACGGGTGTTGGATTCACTTTACAGATACGGTGGTGATGAGTTTATTATTGCCCCCTTGAGTATGAACTTAAAAACCGCTAAAAAACTTGCTGAAAAAATACGTCATGTTGTTGAGAATCATAAGTTTATTCACGATATCAAATTAACCTTATCTATAGGTGTTTCTGAGTATAATATTGGTGATACACCTGAATCATGGATTAGTCGTGCAGATATATCTTTATACAAAGCCAAGAATAATGGTAGAAACAAAGTTTATTAAGCACAGGTAAATAAGATTGACGTCAGTCTATTTATATCAGCTAAGTTGCCATAACGTTCGAAGCTCATCAAAGAAAACACACAATTTCTTTTCAACGTATAATGAATAACTACAATTGAAAAATAAATAATGCTGTGAATCATTTAGTAAAAGCTGCAGCTACAGAATTGAAGAATGGCATTAGAATTAATGCACTTAGCCCTACAGTAGAGATTTAATCTCTACTTATATACCCAGACTATTTCCCTTGTTTTAAATCAGCATCTAGATAAAAAGTTGCTAATGCATATTTTAAAAGTGTTATGGATGTACAGACGGGTTAAATATTGGAAGTTTTTAGCACCTTAATTTTTCTTAATATAAAATGATAGATCAAAAAGGGAATGCCATAGCATTCCCTTCTTAGTTTTATCTCACTTAATTTCTACTGCAATAATGAAATATCTGCGATAGCAAAGAAACTATTACGAATTTCGTTTAGTAACGTCAGTCGATTAGTTTTAACTTGTTCATCGTCAGCCATTACCATGACATTATCAAAAAAGTTATCAATTGGAAGCTTCAATGCTGATAACTCAGTTAATGCGCCTTGATAATCTTTTGTAGCCATTAATGGTGCTATTTTAGTTTTTACCGCTGAAAATGCAGTCGCTAATTCTGTTTCTGCAGTTTCTAATGCTAAACCTTGATTAAACGCCTCAAACAGTTCGCCTTTAAATTTAACTAGAATATTACCGACACGTTTATTAGCCGCTGCTAATGTCGCTGCTTCTGCTAAAGTTTTAAAGTGTGTTACGGCGTGAATACGCTTATTAAAGTCTAGTGGCGCCGATGGTGCATTCGCTAACACGGCTTGTATAACATCAACACTAATATTTTGATCTTGATAATAAGCACGGTAACGTCCAAAAACAAAATCAAGTACTTGTTTAGTTACGTCTTGATTCGTTAGCTTGTCTTGATAAAGCTCAACACTTTTAGCCACTAAATCAGCAATATCTAAATTAAGGTCTTTCTCGATGATAATACGTATTAAACCAATGGCCGCACGACGTAGAGCAAATGGGTCTTTGTCGCCCTTTGGCGCTTGATTAATACCAAATATACCGACTAAGGTATCAACCTTATCAGCAATCGCTACCGCACAACCTATGTTCTGTTCTGGCAGTGTATCACCAGCAAAACGTGGACGGTATTGATCTTCAAGTGCCTGTGCAACAGCTTCTGGTTCACCATCATGTTGCGCATAATATTTACCCATGGTGCCTTGTACTTGTGGAAACTCAAGAACCATATCTGACATTAAATCAGTTTTACTGAGTAAACCGGCACGATGGGCCATAGCGGCATCGTCACCAATTACATTGGCAACAAACTCACTTAAGCTAGCAATGCGTTCAGACTTCGCTTTTACAGTTCCCAGCTGTTTTTGGAACAATACAGACTCTAAACTCTCCAATCTTGATTCAAGTGATTGTTTTTTATCTGTTTTAAAGAAAAATTCGGCATCAGCTAAACGTGGGCGAATTACCTTCTCATTTCCCTTAATAACTTGGCTTGGGTCTTTACTGTCTATGTTTGACACAAAAATGAATTTATTCAACAAGTTACCTTCAGTATCTGTCACTGGAAAGTATTTTTGATGATCTTTCATCGAATAAATTAATGGCTCTGCTGGTACATTCAAAAACTCTTCATCGAAGCTACCAGTTAACACTACTGGCCATTCAACTAATGAAGTTACTTCTTCTAGTAAATCATCGTCAGGTAAAACTATGCCACCAATTTCTGTTGCTGCTACATTAATTTGTTGTTGGATAGTTTCTTTACGTGCTTGGTAGTCAACAACAACATGTGCTGCTTTTAGTGCACTTTCATAGTCATCTGCATGACTTAATGCTACAACTCCGTGATGATGAAAACGATGACCCGTCACTAAGTTGTTAGAGCTAATATTTAGCGATTCACCTGGAATAATACTTGCGCCATACATTAGGGTTAATGTATGAACTGGGCGAATAAATTGTGTTCTACCTGACCCCCAACGCATAGGTTTAGGAACAGGTAACTTAGCAATGGCGTTATTAACCATGGCAGGAATTAACTGCTCTACGTGCTTGCCTTGCTCTATAGTTTTGTAAAGTAACCACTCACCTTTATCAGTAACTAAACGTTCAGCTTCTGCAACAGTAATACCATTTGAACGCGCCCAACCTTCTGCAGCTTTACTCGCATTGCCTTCAGCGTCAAATGCTACGTTTACCGCAGGTCCACGTTTTTCTATGGCTTTATCAGCTTGGTTTGCTATTAAGTTATCAACCTTTACCGCTAAACGTCTTGGTGTTGCATACCAGTGGATATCTGAATACGTGAGTTTTGCATCGTCTAACTGCAACTTAATATGATCGAAGAATGTCGTTGCTAAGGTTCTTAATGATTTCGGTGGTAATTCTTCAGTACCTAGTTCAATCAGTAGTGTTTCTGTAGTCATTATGATTGTTCCTTAGTAGAGCTACCATTTGCTGAATTATTTTTACACAGTGGAAAACCGAGTTCTTCACGTTTTGCATAGTATGCTTGTGCACAAGCTTTTGATAATGTTCTCACCCGTAATATGTAACGTTGACGTTCTGTTACCGATATTGCGTGTCGTGCATCAAGTAAGTTAAAAGCATGTGATGCTTTCATTACTTGTTCATAAGCAGGTAATGCTAAGCCAGCTTCTATCAGTTTTTGGCTGTCTTTTTCACATTGATCAAAGGTTTTAAATAATGCGTCAACGTCTGCATGTTCAAAGTTATAAGTTGATTGCTCAACTTCATTTTGGTGAAATACATCGCCATACAATACTTTACCCATTGGGCCATCGGTCCAAACAAGGTCATAAATACTATCAACGTTTTGTATGTACATAGCTAAGCGTTCTAAACCGTAGGTTATTTCACCTGTAACGGGTGCACATTCAATACCACCAACTTGTTGAAAATAAGTAAACTGCGTAACTTCCATGCCGTTTAACCAAATTTCCCAACCTAAGCCCCATGCGCCTAACGTTGGTGACTCCCAGTTATCTTCAACAAAGCGTATATCGTGTACAAGTGGATCAATACCCATCTCTTTTAAAGAGTTAAGGTACAGCTCTTGAATATTGTCAGGAGAAGGCTTCAGCATTACTTGAAATTGATAATAATGTTGTAAGCGGTTTGGGTTTTCACCATAACGGCCATCGGTAGGACGACGACATGGTTGTACATAAGCACTACTCATTGGCTCAGGACCAATAGAACGTAAAAATGTCATCGGGTGAAATGTACCTGCCCCTACTTCTAAATCTAATGGCTGAACGATTACACAGCCTTGGCGCGACCAATAATCTTGCAACTGCAGTATTAGTCCTTGAAAGGTCTTTATATTAAAGGTACTCATAACATTCCGAATCTATGGTTATATTGTATTAAATAAGGCTAATTATAACGTTTGTCGCTTTATTAGCCTAGTGCCCTTGCCTAGATGTTTGGTATTTTATTAACATATTATGCAAGGTTAGAAACAAAAAATGCCCGATCTGGTGATCGGGCATTTATATCTTAAAAGTTTTTAAACACTAAACATCTAAGTTAGCTACTTTAAGTGCATTTTCTTCAATGAAGTGCCTACGCGGTTCAACATGATCACCCATTAATGTAGTAAACAATTGGTCAGCTGCAATAGCATCTTCAATAGTTACCTGAAGCATTCTGCGAGATTCTGGATCCATGGTTGTTTCCCATAATTGACTTGGGTTCATTTCACCTAGACCTTTATAACGCTGTATGTATTGACCACGTTTTGACTCAGCCATTAACCAGGTTAACGCTTCATCAAATTCAGTAATCTGCTTAATTTTTTCGCCACGTTTAACGTAAGCACCTTCTTCCATTAAGCCGTTCACTGCTTTATTTAAACTTTGAATTGATGCAAACTCTTTTGAGTCAAAAAATTCATAGTCACAATCATATACCGTATCAATACCATGCTTACGCACATTAAAGCTTGGGTAGTAAACATTACGCTCTGGATCTTGCTTAACTTCAACAGTATAAATAGAGCCATTACCGTCTTGGTCAGATAACTGTTTAAGTAAGTTCGCTGTCCAAGATTCAACTTTTTCTTTATTGTTAAAGTCTTCAGTAGAAATAACGTCGCTGTAGATCATTTTCTCTAGAATATCAGCAGGAATCAAACGAGAAACACGCTTTATAGTTTCATGAGTTTTTCGGAATTGTTTTACTAAATTCTCTAAAGGTAAACCTGATAACGCCGGGGCAGATTCATTTACATGTATTTCTGCATTCTCTAAAGCAAGCGTTGTTAAATATTCAGTTAAACCATTCTCATCTTTTATATAACGCTCTTGCTTACCTTTTTTCACTTTATAAAGTGGTGGTTGAGCAATGTATATATATCCACGTTCCATAATTTCTGGCATTTGACGATAGAAAAATGTCAGTAGTAATGTACGTATGTGAGAACCATCCACATCGGCATCGGTCATGATGATGATACTGTGGTAGCGTAGTTTCTCAGGGTTATATTCGTCGCGGCCGATACCACAACCTAAGGCTGTAATTAACGTACCTACTTCTTGTGAAGATATCATTTTATCAAAACGAGCTTTTTCTACGTTTAGAATTTTACCTTTTAATGGCAAGATAGCTTGGTTTTTACGGTTTCTTCCCTGCTTGGCTGAACCGCCAGCAGAGTCCCCTTCCACTATATATAGTTCAGATAGTGCCGGATCTTTTTCCTGACAATCTGCTAACTTACCAGGTAAGCCTGCAATATCTAACACACCTTTTCTGCGTGTCATTTCTCGTGCTTTACGAGCGGCTTCACGCGCACGTGCAGCATCAACAATTTTCATAATAATAGTACGAGCAACAGCAGGTTTTTCTAATAGGTATTCACCTAATTTTTCACCCATTGCTTGTTCTACGGCAGTTTTAACTTCCGATGAAACTAATTTATCTTTAGTTTGCGAAGAGAACTTAGGGTCAGGTACTTTAACTGAAATTACTGCGGTTAAACCTTCACGAGCGTCATCACCAGATGCACTTGTTTCAGTACTACCACCTTTCTTAGTTTTATTTAGACCTTCTTTAACCATGTAGCTATTAAGCGTACGTGTTAATGCTGTTCTAAAACCACTTAAATGTGTACCACCATCGCGTTGTGGAATATTGTTAGTAAAACAATGAATACTTTCTTGGAAACCATCATTCCATTGCATTGCAACTTCAACAATAATTCCATCTTCACGTTCTAAATCAAAATAGAATATTTCTTCATTAACGGGTGTTTTGTTAGTATTTAAATAATCAACAAACGCTTGTATACCACCATCAAAGTGGAAATGATCTTCTTTACCGGCTTCACGTTCATCAATAAGTCTGATTGATACACCAGAGTTTAAGAATGATAATTCACGGATTCTTTTCACTAGTAAGTCATAATGAAATAGAACATCGGTGAATGTATCTTCACTTGGCCAGAATCGAACTTCTGTACCCGTTTTATCACTTTCGCCAACAACCTTTAAAGACTCGGCTGGAACACCATGATGATAAAACTGTTCGAATAACTTACCATCTCTTCGAATGTTAAGTTTTAATTTATGGCTCAAAGCATTTACTACAGAAATACCAACACCGTGCAAACCACCTGAAACTTTATAGCCTGAGTCTTCACCACCAAACTTACCACCAGCATGCAATACTGTCATGATAACTTCTGCTGCTGAAATACCTTCTTCAGGGTGAATTTCTGTCGGAATACCACGACCGTCATCTCTAACAGATACAGAACCATCTAAGTGAATTTTAACAATAATATCACTACAGTGACCTGCAAGTGCTTCATCAATTGAGTTATCCAACACCTCAAATACCATATGATGAAGACCTGTGCCATCATCGGTATCACCTATATACATCCCTGGTCTTTTGCGAACTGCATCTAAGCCTTTAAGTACTTTTATACTTGCCGAGTCATATTCATTTTCTATTGTCATAGCTTGTAGCCTACTCACTCATTACTGATAGTTTGCCATGTTTCACGTGAAACATTTTATAGTTTTCTTTCTGTGGAACAAGTTGTTCCACCGCTGCTTTATCAATTGCGGTTACAATAACCTGACATTCTATTGCTGCTATTGCATTATTTAATAATGCTCTAGAATGAATATCTAGCTCTGCACCTACGTCATCAATTAATAAAATTGGTTTTACTAGGTTAACTCTTTCAATCAACTTTGCTTGTGCAAAAGTTAACGCTAGTAAAAACAACTTCTGTTGTCCCCGTGATAATTGATTATCTATTGAAGCACCATTTAGTAAAAACCTAACATCAAATTTTTGTGCACCAAATAAACTATATCCGTTTGCTAATTCTTTATCGTGATATTGCTGTAATACATCTAGTAAATTCTTCTTACTATTCCAGCCTTGTAAATATTGAATAACAATTTCTTTAGATACTGAAGGTAACATTATTTCAAGCCAAAAACTTAACTCTTTAGTCAACTCTTTAACATATTCAGATCTAAGGTCAGCAATAACTTGCGAGCTATCAGCAAAAACATCTGTCCAATAATTTAACGTACTGCCTGTAGTTTTAGAACGTAAACAAGCATTACGTTGTTTTAGAATGCGTGAAAACTCTTTCCAGTGATCTGAAAATGAATGTTTCACGTGAAACAATCCTAAATCAATAAATCTTCTTCTTTGCTTTGGCCCACCAAAAAATATTTTAAAGCTCTCTGGCGTTATAACCTGTACAGCAATATTTTTTGCTAAAACAGAAAATTTATACTGTTTTTCACCATTTATTCTTATTTCAGTGTTCGTTGCAGTGGCGCCATTAAAAATTTTTCTAACGCCCATTTGGCAATCTTTATTAGTTTTAGCGCTTACAGTAAAGCTGTGCTTATGATGCTGTAATAAATTAACCACATTAGAACTACGAAAAGATTTGCCATGTCCTAAATAGAAAATAGCCTCTAATAAACTACTTTTACCGCTACCGTTATCACCAATAATAAAATTTAAATCTGAATGTAATTCAATCGATATATTTTCTATATTTCTGAGATCTTGAACAATTAGTTTACCAATACTCATTCTTACAAACGCATTGGCATAACAACGTACAAGGCTTCTCCAGATTCGCCACCTTCAATCACTACACTACTATTTGCGTCTGCAAGTGTGAATTTAACATCCGTTTCTTTAATGGCATTTAAAACGTCTAATACATAACTGACGTTAAAACCAATTTCAACTTCTTCGTATGGAAAATCTATTTCGATAACTTCTTCGGCTTGTTCTTGTTCAGGGTTGTTAGCCGTAATTTTTAATTCCGTGCGACCAAAGTTAAGACGTACACCTTTGAATTTTTCATTTGATAAAATAGAAGCACGAGATAAAACTTGTCTTAACACATCTTTGTTAGCATTAAGAATTTTATCACCATTACGGGGAAGTACACGTCTATAATCTGGGAAACGACCATCAACAAGTTTACTGGTAAATGAAAATTCAGTATCTATTATTCTAATATGATTAGAGCCTAAGAATACTTGAATACCTTCATCAACAGGATCAAGTAAACGTATAATCTCTAAAATACCTTTTCTAGGCACTATCACTTGGCGAGCAGGTAATTCAAGTTCAGGGTTGGAAATTTTGCATATAGCCAAACGATGACCATCAGTAGCTACAGAGCGTATTTCATGGCCTTCAGTTTCAATCGACATGCCATTCAAATAGTAACGAACATCTTGGTTAGCCATTGAAAAATGGGTACTTTCTATCAAACGAAGTAATTCAGATTTCAATAAAGTAAATTCTACATCACCCTTCCATTCTTCAATATTAGGAAAGTCACTAGCAGGTAAAGTTGACAATGAATATTTACTGCGACCTGTACTGATTTTTATAACGTCATTATCAGTTTCAAAAGTCAGCATAGAGTCATCAGGTAAGCTTTTACAAATATCGAGTAACTTACGTGCAGGAATAGTTACCTGACCATCATCTGATTGATTATCGACAGTGGCATACGCAACCATCTCTAACTCTAAATCAGTAGCTGTTAAAGTAAGTGATTGCCCACTTACATCAAAAAGTATATTACTTAAAATGGGTAATGTACTCTTTCGTTCTACAGCACCTGAAACCAATAGTAATGGCTTCAAGAGTAATTCTCTATTTAATGAAAATTTCATTTCTGACTCACTATTAACTTACTTATTATTATGATGACAATGTTCTTGTTAAATTTGAATAATCTTCTTTTATATCGTGAGATTCTTCACGTAAAGATTTCACCTTACGACATGCATGTAGCACTGTAGTATGGTCTCGCCCACCAAAAGCATCACCTATTTCAGGTAAACTATGATTAGTTAACTCTTTAGATAATGCCATGGCTATTTGACGAGGTCTAGCAACTGAACGATTTCTACGTTTTGACAGTAGATCTGCTACTTTAATTTTATAATATTCTGCAACGGTTCGCTGAATATTATCAATAGTGACTAATTTATCTTGCAAGGCAAGTAAATCTCGTAAAGCCTCTCTAACAAAATCAATCGTAATTGCTCGACCAGTAAAGTTAGCATTTGCAATAACTCTATTCAAGGCGCCCTCTAATTCTCTAACATTAGACCGTAGGCGTTTAGCAATAAAGAAAGCAACCTCGTCAGCTAGATTTATATGACTCTCTTGTGCTTTACGTTTTAAAATAGCGACACGAGTTTCTAATTCTGGAGGTTCAATGGCGATGGTTAGTCCCCAGCCAAATCGAGATTTTAGTCTGTCTTCAACGTCAACTTCTTTAGGATAACGATCGCTGGTCAAAATTATTTGTTGATTACCTTCAAGTAAAGCATTGAAAGTATGGAAGAACTCTTCTTGAGTTCGGTCTTTACCAGCAAAAAATTGAATATCATCTATTAATAAAGCATCAACTGAACGGTAATATTGCTTAAATTTTTCCATGGCATTATTTTGCAGTGCGCGCACCATGTCTTGAACAAAACGTTCTGAATGCATGTAAGCAATTTTAGCATTAGGTTTATTTAATAATATGCCATTACCAACAGCATGTAATAAATGTGTTTTACCTAAACCTGTGCCGCCATAAATAAATAGCGGGTTGTATGCAGCACCAGGATTGTCAGCAACTTGTGAAGCGGCGGCTCGTGCTAATTGGTTTGATTTACCTTCTACGAAGTTGTCAAAAGTATACTTAACCCTAACATTTGTCGTTTTAGGCAAATTGCTTTCTGGAACAGCAGTATCTCTATTAGCAGGCTGAATATTAGGTTGGATTTGGTTGATACTATTTTGAATGTTAGGTGTTTGTGATGGAATACTACCTACGTCAAAACGAAGTAAAGGTGGATTTGCGCTATCTTGCATCCCTACGAGCTCATTAATGCGATTAACGTATTTATCTCTTACCCAATCTAGTACAAACCTATTTGGCGCATATAACGTCATTATATTGTCTGTAACCACGCACTGTAGTGGTCGAATCCACATACTAAATTGTTGTGCGGGTAATTCTTCTTGAAGAACAGACAAACATTTTTGCCAAAGTGTAAGATCCAACAACCGACTCCTGATAAATACACTGCTTTTTGCGATTAATATCGTATAAATTAAAATGATAAAAAGCAGAACAGTAAAAAATTTAGATTTTTTATAATTCCCTATTATCACTATAGTTATCCACAACATCAATATTGACAAATCAATAAATAGCTTTTATTTTCAGTTATTTTTAATAATCTCAATAGAATTAGGCTTCTTGCTAATTTTTAATATCAAAATAGTGCTAAAAAAGTTTCGATATACTATTTAATTATTACCCAATAAACCGCAAAATTTTGATTTGAAAATGCATAATTGTTATAAAACTGTGGATATATTTTAGATCAAGACGATCAACATAAGATCTTTTGAAAAAAGCTAGAGAATAACCATTGACAAAGTCTCTTTCTCTATATAGAATTTCGCCTCATTTTTAGACCCAGTGTGCTCATGAAGGCTGTTTTGCCAGGGCAACAACAACAGACGGATTAGCGTAATGAAAAGAACATTTCAACCTAGTGTATTAAAGCGTAAGCGTAACCATGGCTTCCGTGCTCGTATGGCAACAAAAAACGGACGTGCTGTAATTTCACGTCGTCGTGCTAAAGGCCGTGCAAGCTTAAGTGCTTAATCTTTTAACTTGATATTTAAGTTAAAGGAATAGTAGCCGCTATGGTTACTTATGAATTTAATCGGGAGTCACGCCTGTTGACTCCCGGTCAATTTCAATCTGTTTTTTCCAAACCTCTTCGTTTTGGCTCTAGCCATATTACTATTCTTGTTACTCCAAATTCTGATAATAATAACCGTCTCGGTTTAGCCATTGCTAAAAAACGGGTTAAATTAGCTGTACAACGAAATCGTATTAAACGACAAATTCGCGAGAGCTTCCGTTTAAATCAACATAACCTCCCCCATATAGATATAGTCGTTATGGTGAAATCTGGCACTGACAAGTTAGAAAACAAAGAAATTAATCAGCAATTGGAAAAAATATGGCGCAAAGTAATTCAACGCCACAAAAAATAGCTATTACCCTAGTAAAAGCTTACCAGCGCTGGCTTAGCCCATTGCTCGGACCCCATTGTAGATTTGATCCAACATGCTCTTTTTACGCTATAGAAGCAATTAATCGCTTTGGTGTGATAAAAGGTTGTTGGTTAGCAGGCAAACGTATACTAAAATGCCATCCACTCAATGCGGGAGGACATGATCCCGTGCCACTATCAAAAAAAGAGAAATAAGACATTATGGAATCCCAACGCAGTTTTCTTTTTATTGCGCTTATGGTTGTTACCTATTTGCTATTTACCCAATGGCAAACGGACAATGCTCCAATTATTGAGCAACCAGCAGTATCTCAACAAACAATGCCAAGTAATACTAATGGCGATTTTGTTCCTGAATCATCAGCGACAGCAACGTCAGTAAGTAATGAAACTAAAGTTGTTAATGCAACAGTAATTTCAGTAACCAATGATGTTTTAGCACTTAAAATTGATACCAATGGTGGCGATATTGTTGAAGCTAAATTACTTAAGTTCGATACAGAACAAGGTAATGGCATACCCTTTACTATTTTGCGCAACGACAAAGATCGTTATGTTGCACAAAGTGGGTTAACAGGCGCTCAAGGATTAGACCGTGTTATTCCAGGACGTCCTATTTATCAAACTTCTGCAACCACATATCAAGCCAATGCCAATGAACCTTTGGTAATTGATTTAAACTATGTTGATAACGCAGGGCTATCGGTAACTAAACGTTTTACACTGAACAATGATAGCTATGCTATTAATGTTGAATATATTATTGCAAACAACACTTCAAATGCTGCAAGTGTTCAAATGTATGCTCAACTAAAACAAACTACGTTAATTGACACGGGTAGTGGCTTAATACCGACTTACAAAGGTACTGCTTACTCGACAACTGAAGACGTATACGAAAAATACGACTTTTCTGATATTGAAGAAGCCGACTTAAATGTATCAACTCAAGGTGGCTGGGTTGCTATGTTGCAGCACTACTTTGTTTCTTCTTGGGTTCCTGAGAAAACAGCTGATAATCAATTATATACAAGATATTCAAGTAACAAAGATGCTGTTATTGGTTTTAAAGCT
This sequence comes from Colwellia sp. 6M3, assembly GCF_014077595.1. NCBI lineage: Bacteria > Pseudomonadati > Pseudomonadota > Gammaproteobacteria > Alteromonadales > Colwelliaceae > Colwellia > Colwellia sp. 6M3. The sequence goes on from NZ_JACGWF010000035.1 coordinate 35,482, forward strand.
CCGGCAATAACGATTGAGCCAAATAGCACAGCTACAACTTCAGCTACTTTCTATGTTGGTCCAAAAGACCAAGACGTATTAGAAAAAATCGAAGAAAACTTAGACTTAACCATTGATTACGGCTTTTTGTTTATGATCAGCCAACCGCTATTTTGGTTACTGATTAAAATACAATCTATTGTGACCAACTGGGGTGTAGCAATAATTATAATTACCCTAATCGTTAAAGGCGGTATGTACCCGTTAACGAAAGCGCAATATACCTCAATGGCAAAAATGCGTGCTTTGCAGCCTAAAATGACACAGCTAAAAGAACGCTTTGGTGACGATAAACAAAAAATGTCACAAGCTATGATGGAACTTTACCGTAAAGAGAAAGTAAATCCAGCTGGCGGTTGTTTACCATTAATTGTCCAAATGCCAATTTTCTTAGCATTGTATTGGGTATTTTTGGAAAGTGTTGAATTACGTCATGCACCATTCATGCTTTGGATCCAAGATTTATCAGCACAAGACCCGTTTTACATATTGCCAGTATTAATGGGCGTTAGTATGTTCATTATGCAAAAAATGCAACCAATGACTGTGCAAGATCCAATGCAACAAAAAATAATGCAGTATATGCCAGTGATGTTTACTGTATTCTTTTTCTGGTTCCCGTCAGGCCTAGTACTTTACTGGTTAGTCAGTAATATTATTTCAATTGTTCAAATGAAAATAATATTCTCGGGCATCGAAAAGAAAAAAGAAAAAGAAAAGATCAAAGCGAAATAACATTATTTTTATCTCCTAAAAAGGTGGCTTAAGCTGCCTTTTTTTATGCCTAAAATATCTGGTGCTAATAAGAGTTAACATAGCTTAATACATAAACTTAAGTGAAAAATAAAAAACAAAACCACTGTACGCATTTCAAGCGCGTTGTTAACGGTTTATAATGTCGCCAATTAAGAGTATTCATCGATAACAGAGAACATACCTATGTCAGACCTTGCTTTTTCATCAAGCCAAAAAGAAACAATAGCTGCGCAAGCCACCGCACCTGGCAGAGGTGGTGTTGGCATAATCAGAGTTTCTGGACCTGAAGTTAAAAATGTCGCTCTAGCTATTCTAGGTAAAGTACCTGAATTAAGAAAAGCTGAATATCTCACCTTTAAAGATCGCAAAGGCGAAGCGCTAGACCAAGGGATTGCAATCTACTTTAAAGGCCCTAACTCTTTCACAGGTGAAGATATTTTAGAGTTACAAGGCCATGGCGGACCTATTATCTTAGATATGTTATTAAAAGAGATATTAGCATTACCAAAAGTACGTATGGCTGGTCCTGGCGAGTTTAGTGAACAAGCATTTCTCAATGACAAACTTGACTTAACACAAGCTGAAGCAATAGCCGATTTAATTAACTCAAGCTCTGAACAAGCTGCTAGATGCGCATTACATTCACTTCAAGGTGACTTTTCAAAACTGGTTCATAAAATGGTTAACGATACGATCCATTTACGCATGTACGTTGAAGCTGCCATCGACTTTCCAGAAGAAGAAATTGATTTTCTTGCCGATGAAAAAGTTGTGAACGATTTAAAAGCGATCATTACACAAGTAGCTGAAGTAAAAAGTAAAGCTCAGCAAGGCAGCATAATTAGGGAAGGAATGCGCGTAGTTATTGCTGGTCGACCAAACGCTGGTAAATCAAGCCTACTTAATGCACTAAGTGGTAAAGAGAGTGCAATAGTCACCGATATCGAAGGCACCACTCGCGACGTATTGACAGAACAAATTCATATTGATGGTATGCCCTTACATATTATTGATACAGCAGGCCTTAGAGAGAGCGCTGATAAAGTAGAACAAATTGGAATTGAGCGAGCATGGCAAGAAATAAAACAAGCAGATCGCGTATTGCTAATGATAGATTCAGCACAAGATGAAAAGGATGATCCTAAAGCTGTTTGGCCTGAATTTTTTGAAAAGCTACCAGAAAATATCGGATTAACTATTATTAGAAACAAAGCTGACATAAGCCAGGCAAAAACTGGCTACAGTGAAGCGAACACTACACCTACCATAACACTATCAGCAAAGACGGGTGAAGGGGTTACAGCGCTGACAGAGCACCTTAAACACATCATGGGTTACCAAGGTAGCACTGAAGGTGGATTTATGGCAAGACGACGTCATTTGGTTGCACTTGAACAAGCACACCAACATTTAGAAATAGGACTAGAACAACTAGAATCTTATGTTGCGGGCGAAATACTGGCAGAAGAACTACGGTTTTGCCAAGAAGAACTGAATAAAATTACCGGTGAATTCACAAACGATGATTTATTAAGTCAGATATTCTCATCATTCTGTATTGGAAAGTAATAAAATCAATAATGTGTTAAATTCATAAAAATTAATGATCACTCTATTTAAATAAAGCCATATTAGTGATTAAACTGGCGGTATTTAAAAGGCTTTTAACTAGGAAAAAAATGAAAAACTTACCCAAATTACTGATAGCGTCCTATGTTGCATTTATTAGCAATATGGCTAGTGCAGACAATTTAAGCGTTGAAATCGTTCAATGTTCTGAAATGAAAAATAATCAACAAAGATTGCAATGTTTTGATAGTTACGTTGCAAAAAATTCAACTTTGAATTCTGAAAATAAAATTGATAGCACGAGTAAGTTAGAAGTATCAACTATCAATACTAAAGCAGAAGGAGAAAAAGAATTAGTTTCATCTTTTGGTAAGGCCCATAGGTATTCAGAGAAAGAGCGTGAATTTGACGAATTTAAATCAACCATTAAAGTCGCAAGTAAAAATTTGCACAAAGATTGGGAGATTGAATTAGAAAATGGTCAAATTTGGTTACAAAAAGGTGGAGATAAACGAGCAAAATTCTCAGATGGCGATTCTATTATTATAACAAGAGGCGTTATGAATAGTTTTCAGCTTAAAAAAATAGGTACAAAACGTAGAATCAGAGTACGCAGAATTCTATAAATATAAGAACATGCAACCAGTATTAATGGCTGCATGTTCTAAAATCAAACTTAGTCTACGTATTAATCTATTGATGTAATACTTTGCTGATCATCAACAAAGTAGTAACCATTCTTAACTTCCATTTTTTTACAACGATAAGTTGGCTTTTTAGATCCTAATTCTTTTACATTTTTGCATTTTAAACGCTGACTCTTAGCACCATAAAGCGCTAAATATTCATTGCCTTCTGCTACTAATTTAACTAGAAAATCTTTCGGTAACTTTTCTTGTAACATTATTAATGGTCTTTCCCATACCTCACTCTTTTGTTCGTTAGCAACAGTTAGCCAAGCATAACTTTTTAATAAGTCTTGCTGAGTACCTTGTGCATTAAGGTACATGGTACCAACCATATATTGAGACATTTTATCGCCTCTCTTTGCGAAAAGTTCTAGTTGAGGTAATGCTTGTTCAAAATCATTGTCTTTATATAATCTAATAGCCTGTTTAAGCTCTTTATTATAGCTACTTATATCAAGGGTATTACTTGCATAAGAAGCGTTACTAAAAGTAACAACAGATAATAAAAGCATTGATATAATAAAATTAAAAGTAATTGTATTCATAGTGTCTTCAGTATTGATTTTTATATTATCTATATAATAGCTAACATGATGTTTCTATGTTTTTCAAATTGTAATATTGTGTGAATGTAGTGCTTAAAACAGACTAATTGGTTTAAATAAACCAGACTAAATAACTTAATAGAGGTAATAAATGAGCTCGTTTCAAATCATTGTTGGTAGCATGTTAGGCGGATCTGAATATGTTGCTGAAACTTGTGAAGAAGTATTAATTGGTTACGGCCATCAAGTTGAATTGCATTTTCAACCTGATTTAGCTCAAATATCAAACAAAAATCAAACTTGGTTAATTTGTACTTCAACTCATGGCGCTGGTGATTACCCAGACAATATACAAGCATTCGCTACAGATATTGAAAATACCGATCTAGATCTATCCTCAGTTAAATTGCTTACGATCGCTATTGGTGATTCAAACTATGATACCTTTTGTTATGCAGGTAAAAATATAAATAAGTTATTATTATCAAAAGGTTGTATAGAAT
>NZ_JACGWF010000090.1:0-16575 GCF_014077595.1 Colwellia sp. 6M3
ATTATTATCTTTGATTAAAAAATACTCGTTAATATTTTTAAACTAGTCTCCATAATGAAAGTTAGTAAAAAACATGAGTAAGTATTTCAATTTATCTAGGTATTTTTTTGCTGCTACTTGGTGGTAAAATATCAATTGTGTTACAATCTATTATTACGCTTTCTTACTTTTCATTGTGTTGGTTTAGTTTATTCAATTTTATTGTCTCAAATAATTAATAAGCTAAGTTAAATACAACGTCACTTAAAATACCATGAAAATTAACCAACCAATGCTTCAATTATTGTGTAATGTAAATATTTACGCACCTACGCCCCTAGGCATTAAAGATGTTTTGATTGCAGGTAATAAAATTGCCGCCATTTATGATCATGGGCAAGGGCAGATCGACATTCCTAAACAGTGGCACGTTAATATCATTAATTTTGAGGGCGCCACATTAACACCAGGTTTTATTGATAGTCATGCCCATATTACGGGTGGTGGTGGTGAAGCCGGCTTTGCAACACAAGTTCCACCAGTAGGTCTTACTGAATTTACTCATGCTGGCGTAACAACCGTTGTTGGTTTGCTCGGTACTGATGATACAACACGCAGTACTGAAAACTTGTTAAGTCGAGTTTATGGCCTTCGTGAAGAAGGTATGTCTGCTTATTGCTGGACAGGTGGTTATCATTATCCTTTAACCACTATAACCGGCAGTGCTAAATCAGATATCGTTTTTCTTGAACCGGTTATTGGTATTGGTGAATTTGCTATAAGTGATCATCGTTCTAGTCAGCCAACCTTTGAAGAAGTTATCCGCCTTGCCAGTGAAACTCATGTTGCAGGTTTAATCACAGGTAAAGCCGGTATTATTCATTTTCATTTAGGTGACGGTGAAAAAAGATTAGCACTAATAGAACAAGCAATTAGAGATACAGAACTACCAGCACGGGTGTTTAATCCAACTCATGTTAATCGCAACAAAGCGTTGTTTGAAGATAGTTGCAAATTACTAACGCAAGGTTGTCATATTGATTTAACCGCATTTCCTGCCGGTACAGCACAACCAGGTTGGGAAGCGAGTGACGCGATTGAAATGGCTATTGAAAGACAATTGCCTTTAGAACAAATAACCCTTAGCTCGGATGGTGGAGGTTGCTTGCCTTGTTTTGACCCACAAGGTGAATTAGTGCATATGGATTTTGGTCGAGCGAGTACGCTAGGAGAAACCTTAGTGGAAACTTTACATAAAGGTTTACCACTGGAGCAAGTTCTCCCAATGTTAACAAGTAATGTTGCTAATATTTTACGCTTTAAAAACAAAGGGCAAATTGCTGTTGGTTTTGACGCTGATTTATTAATAATGAACGAAAAATATGAAATTACTGATGTGATGGCGCAGGGTGTATGGCACAAGCAAAACAATCAGACAATTATCAAAGGTACATTTGAATAGAGGTAGATATGTGTCCAGCTAAAACAGTTGATGGTCAACAAAGGGGATTTGTAATTCCTATCGGGGGGGCAGAAGAGCGCGTTAAGGATCCTATAATTCTACAACGTTTTGTTGAGCTTTGTGGTGGAGAAAATGCATACATTGTGATTATTCCGACCGCTTCACAACTTGAAGAAACAGGGTCTAATTACGAAGAAGTTTTTCATGAATTAGGCGTGCAAAAAGCAATTTCTTTGCCGATTAATGATCGTGAAGAAGCCAATAGTGATGAATACCTCGCTGAGTTGGATAAAGCCACGGGTATTTTTATTACCGGCGGTAATCAATTACGCTTGTCGACAATTTTAGGCGGCACACCAGTAGCACAAAGTATTCGTAAACGTAATGCTGATGGCGTGCATGTTGCGGGTACGTCTGCAGGTGCAGCCATTATGCCAGAACATATGATCGCTGGCGGCCGAACAGGTGCGTTACCAAATGAAGAAGGGGTTACTTTTGCTCCGGGCATGGGCTTAATTAATAAAGTCATTATTGACCAGCATTTTAGCCAAAGAAACCGTTTAGGTCGTTTGCTTTCAGCAATTTCTTATAACCCTTTTGCTTCAGGCCTGGGTATTTGTGAAAATACGGCTGCTTTTATTGACCCAACAGGGGTTTTAGAAGTGGTTGGTCATGGCAGCATAACGGTAGTTGATCCTTCAGACTTATCGCATAGTTCAATGGCAGATGCTAATAGAGGCGAAGCTATTACGCTAATTGGTCTTAAGTTACATGTACTTGGACCAGGGGCAACTTACTGTATTAACGAAAGAATAGCTACACCAGCAAGCTAAACTTTTTTGTAAAGCCCTCCTATTTTGGTGGGCTTTACTACTTCATTAGAATTACTAAAGCACACTTCAATACCCCACATTCAGTTCAGTAAAATATTCTCTCAAGTAGTATGTTCGCTACTAAAACCATGGTATCTTTTCTAGACCGCGTATAGCGTAGTCGGAATAACAAATAATAAAAAATTCTCTTTAGAGTAATAAAAGGAAATCACTATGAAAATGCTCTCTTCCAACGTTTATGTTGGTCCTAATATTTACGCTCATTTTCCTGTGATTCGCCATATTGTAGATATTGGTATTTTGGAAAACTACCCTTCAGTCAAATTGGGTACAGAATTTATTGATGGATTAATCACAAACCTGCCAAGTTTAGATCAGCACGGCTGTTCATATGGTGAGCCTGGCGGCTTTATCAGACGGTTAAAAGAAGACGAAGGTACTTGGATTGCTCATATTTGGGAACATGTTACGCTCGAGTTGCAATGCGTAGCGGGTACAGAAGTCACTTTTGGTAAGACGCGCACTACTGGCACTGCTGGCGAATACAATATGGTTTTCCAGTATAAGCAAAGAGATGTGGGCCTTGAAGCCGCAATTTTAGCACGAAAGCTCCTCATTTCATTAATGCCTGAAAACATTAAAGACCAGTTACAAACTACGATAGAAGACGATTTTGATTTTCAGCAAGAAATGGCTGATTTTATTCGCTTTGCACAACGCAAACAATTTGGTCCTAGTACCCAATCATTGGTGGATGCGGCAGAAAAACGTGACATTCCTTGGTTACGATTAAACGAATATAGCTTGGTTCAATTTGGTCATGGTAAGTATCAACAACGTATACAAGCTACTATTACCAGTGAAACCAAGCATATAGCAGTAGAAATCTCCTGCGATAAAGAAGACACTCATAATTTACTAAACGACCTTGGCCTGCCTGTTCCACAACAACGCATGGCGTATTCAGATGTACAAGCGGTAAAAATGGCAAAAAGCATTGGTTATCCGGTGGTTTTAAAACCGTTAAATGCCAATCATGGTCGTGGTGTTTCGATTGATTTAACAACAGAAGAACAAGTAATAACCGCCTTTGCATTTGCCCGTGAGCATGGCACAAGCCGTGCCGTTTTAGTTGAATCGTTTTTAACGGGTTTAGATCACCGTATGTTAGTCGTTAATGGTGAATTAGTCGCGGTAGCCAAACGTGTGCCTGGCCATGTTATTGGTGATGGCCTTAATACTATTAGTCAATTGGTTGATATTATTAATGAAGATCCACGACGAGGTGTTGGTCATGAAAAGGTATTAACGCAGTTAGAATTAGATACCCAAGCCATGCGCTTATTAGAAGAGGCCGACTTTACTGAAGAAACAGTACTACCTAAAGGTGAAATATTCTACCTTCGCTCGACTGCAAACTTATCTACCGGCGGTACAGCCATCGATATGACCGATGTAGTACATCCTGATAATAAAACCATGGCTGAGCGAGCAGTACAAGCTGTAGGTTTAGATGTGGGCGGCGTTGATTTTTTAACTGCTGATATTACACAATCTTATAAAGACATTGGTGGCGGTATTGTTGAAGTGAATGCCGCACCAGGTTTTAGAATGCATGTCGCCCCAAGCGAAGGTAAGCCAAGAGATGTTGCCGGAAAAGTTATTGATATGCTGTTTCCGCCAGCCTTACCTACGCGTATTCCTATTGCCGGTATTACGGGTACAAATGGTAAAACCACCACGTCGAGAATGCTCTCTCATATTTTAAAAAATGCCGGGCATGTTGTTGGTATGACTTCTACCGATGGGGTTTATGTTGATGGTCAGTTATCTGTTAAAGGTGATATGACAGGTCCAGTGTCATCGCAAATCGTGTTACGTGATCCCTCAGTAGATATTGCTGTATTAGAAACCGCACGAGGCGGCATTGCCCGTTCAGGTTTAGGTTATTTAGAAAGTGACGTAGCCGCTTGTATCAATGTTCAAGAAGATCATTTAGGACTCAGAGGCATAGATACCCTTGAACAACTCGCTGAAGTTAAACGTATTGTTGTCGAAGTGGCTAAAGACAGTGTCGTGCTTAATGCTGATGATCCACACTGTTTAAAAATGGCTGACCATACCAAAGCAAAACATATTTGTTATGTCACCATGAATACAGGACATAGTTTGGTACGCGAGCATATTCGTGCTGGCGGTCGAGCGGTGGTATTAGAAAAAGGTATCAACGGTGACATGATCACTATTTTTGATAATGGTACCCATATTCCATTACTTTGGACACATTTAATTCCGGCAACCTTAGAAGGTAAAGCACTGCATAATGTACAAAACGCTATGTTTGCAGCAGGTTTAGCTTATTGTCTAGGCAAGCCGTTAGATTCGATTCAACAAGGGTTAAGAACCTTCACCACCACCTTTTACCAAGCACCGGGCAGAATGAACGTATTTGACGAGCATAACTTTAGAGTGATACTTGATTACGCCCATAATGCTGATGGTGTGCGTTGTATGAGCGAGTTAGCTAGTAAATTAGAAGTTAATGGTAAACGTATTGCGGTGCTAGCAGGTCCAGGTGATCGTCGTGATGAAGATATCGCTAATATTGCTAGAGCTGCGGCAGGGCATTTCGATATTTACATCTGTAAGGCTGACGATAATCGCCGAGGTCGTGGGGTAGATGAAGTGCCTCAAATGTTAGCAGCAGCTTTAAAAGCAGAAGGTATCAAAGAGTCGCAAATATATTGTATTGCAGACGAAGTAGAGGCCATAGAAAAAGGCCTTGAATTAGCGAGTGCTGATGATTTATTAATGGTGTTTGGCGATGCTATAACACGTTGTTGGAAGCAAATTATTAACTTTAATGGCGTTAATGAATCTGAGCAAGAAGCAGAGAAAACACCACGTCAAACCGTTATATCTATGCTCGAAACTAACGAGCCTGACACTTTTGTTTTAGAAACAGGCATGAGAATTGTTACCGATGAACGAGGTGTTCGTTTGGTATCTGAGCATGATGAAGAAAGTGACTAAAATTAGCTAAAAGGTAGCGAACCTTTGGCGGTGACTGCGTAAACTATGCTCTTTGTTGCATCTTAATAAGAAGATCAACCTGAGCATAGTTTGCTCAAACGTCCTAAAACTCACATCTTGAAGTAGTTTGGGTATATATGAATAGAGAAAACATAACACTGATATTAGATGATAATCGTCGCTTGACCGGTAAAAATTTACTATCAGATCAGCCTGGTGCCATTATTGATGCGTTTGTTAACGGTATTGATAAACTTATCGTGGTAAATATTTGGTCGATTTATGCTAACCGATTACTTAAAGCGGTAAATTGGTCAAATGAAAAAATCTACTCGCGGATCTTTGAAGACGGTATCACAATTGCCATAAGTGCACCACTAGATGCACTTTATGCTGCTTGTGATTTAAATGAAATGGCGTGGCAGTTAACTTGCGAAGAATTAACTCACACTGAGAACCAAGAAGAAATAGCAGTAGCAATTGAACGCTTAAAACTAACAATAGCCGAAGAAGCAAACCCAAAACTGCTTGAGTTAATTAAACAATCAAAAGCTCATAACATTGTCTATTTAGTTGATGACGACGAATTCTCATTGGGTTATGGCACTACTGCGCAGTGTTGGCCCATAAGCGCATTACCTGAGCCAGAAAATATAAACTGGTCACAATATAAATCGATACCACTGGCTTACGTTACTGGCACGAATGGTAAGTCGACCAGTGTACGCATTATGTCGCAAATTATTGAGCAAGCAGGTCAATGTTGTGGAGTAACCTCAACAGATTTTATTCGAGTGGGTGATAATATTATTGACCACGGCGATTATTCAGGCCCTGGTGGAGCAAGAATGCTATTGCGTCATCCCGATACTCAAACAGCCATTTTAGAGGTTGCTCGCGGTGGTATTTTACGCAGAGGTTTACCGATAGATAATGTTGATGCCGCTTTAATCACCAATATTGCAGAAGATCACTTAGGCCAATATGGTATTAATACCGTTGCAGCTTTGGCTCAAGCGAAAGCTGTTGTTGCTAAAGGTTTACTCAGTAACGGACAAAGCAAAGGCACGTTAGTACTTAATGCCGATGATAAAAATTTAGTGGCATTGGCACCTGAATTACTGGTGAATAAGTGCTGGTTTTCTTTGCATGAAGACAATACAACACTGCAGCAGCACAAACAAAAAGGTGGCGCTGTTTGCTTTGTGCGTGATCAAAAATTGGTGTATTCGCTTCAGCATGAAGAGTCGATTATTATCGCGGTTAACGATATTCCAATGACCCTGAACGGTGCGGCATTACACAATATTCAAAATGCGCTTGGGGCCATTGGTTTAGCTAAAAGCTTAGGTATAGGAGATAAAGCAATTACAGCAGCATTATCAACTTTTGCCAGTAATAGTAAAGACAACCCCGGTAGAGGTAATCAGTTTAAGATCAATAATGCGCAAGTGATTATGGACTTTGCTCATAATGTTCATAGTATGGAGGCCATGGCGGTTACCACGGCAAACATAAAAGCACAGCGTAAATTTTTAATGTTAAGCCATGCGGGTGATCGAACAGACAATGAAATCATCAACTTGACGAAAACAGCGTTAAAAATGAATCCTGACTTTATTATTGCTGCTGAAGTTCAACCGTATTTACGTGGTAGAGAGTTAGGAGAAGTACCTCAGTTAATTGTTGATACAGCGCTATCTCATGGTATGAAAAAGTGTGATATTTATACTTTTAACAGCCCCCTGTCCGGAACAAAGTATGTGGTAGATCAACTACAAAAAGACGATTTAGCTTTACTCATGGTGTTATCAGAGCGCGAAAATATAACAGCATTGTTACATGAAAAATCAATATAGCGTTTGTTAAGTGTTCATTAAAAAATGAAATAATCTCAAGCTTGCTGATTTACCAGTAAGCTTAGGTTTCCTCCTCAAATAAATACTATCCACCCTGCAGTTTTCTTTTAACAACCTTATTAATGAGTAGGTCAACTTTATCGGTATGGAAAATGGTCTAATATAAAACCTATATTTTTCAGACTAATTAGCACAACTAATCGATAACATCTTTTTGATATCCGTTATGCTAATCAAGCTTGGTTTATATATTCCGTTGTACTATGACTGTAAATAAACCATAACGTCAAAATAATCGCATTCTATTGACTGTTAGTCGTGCTATTGCAGGCCTAAATCAGCCGTAGTTATCGTATCTTTGCATTAAGTATTAGCACGAACACTTTTTTGCAATCAATATTGGTAATGTAGCTTGGTGGTTTTGGTTTATTTTTTGGTAATACACTTGTGTGTGGTAACTCTGATAATATAGCTAAATATGCACAAGAGCTTGCTATGACTGACACTTTCCTTCTACAGCTACTACTATAGTTGTTACGTTAACTATGTCGTTAATTAACTTGTCTCGCTTATAAACTTCATTTACGGTCTAAAAATTAATCATAACATTACCAACTATTGAGTAATTAAGTGACTCTACTTACCTATAACGTAGAAATAACGTAGAAATAACGCAGAAAAATCATAAAGATTATTAACTTTTGTAACGATATTTAAACAATAAAATAATCATTATAAAATTCAATGTGCATCATAAAATTTCTTCACAAAAATTAATGAAATTGTAGATTGAAGGCTTAAATATTAACGCTAATTACGTATGTTCATCTCATTGGTAATAACGAGCTAGATGGTTTTGATGTTATTTTGGTAATGATGGTTAATTGACATCTAATCGTTAATTGGTTAGATTTGAGTCAGATTGTGGTAAATGGGTTTTACGTTTTAAACAATACTACTATAAAACATAATAAGTGGAACTTGGGGAGAGTGACGTGAAATTGAATAAAATTAGTAACGTTCTAAGAGTAAATAGGTTTAATACTAAAGGTACGTCGGCATTGTTAAGCTCGGCATTTGTTACCTTGTTAGCCGCACCTGTATACGCTGAAGAACAAGCAAGCACAAATGAAGTTGCTAAAGAAAGCAACATTGAAGTTATTGAAGTTAGCGGCATGCGAGGCACAATGACTCGCTCGCTTAATGAGAAAAAAAATACCGCCGCTATTGTTGACGCTATTGCTGCGGCAGACTTTGGTGATTTACCTGGTTTATCTTTAGCTGATATTATTGAAAATATTTCAGGCGCCTCAAGTCATCGTTTAAAAGGTAGCCAAAACGAAGTCTCTATCCGTGGTTTAGGCTCTTACTGGGGCTATGCAACATTTAACGGTCGTACTATTACAAACGCTGGTACGGGTCGTGCGGTAAACTTTAAAAAATTCCCATCAGATTTAGTTGATAAAGTTGTTATTTATAAGTCACAACAAGCAGATTTAGTTGAGGGTGGTACATCTGGAACGATTGAAGTTGCTGCACTACGTGCTATCGATTACGGCAAAAATGAAACTACCGTAGAAGCAACCGGTATCTACAACTCATATTATGGCAATGTAGATGGCGAAAATGTAAATCCATGGGGAAACAAATTTGTTATTTCTACGGTTAGAAGCTGGGAAACCGAAGACTTTGGTAATATGGGTTTCACATTAGGGGTTGTTTCGTCTGACGACTCAAACCCTGAAGAAAACTACGGTGGTAGTTCTCAAATGCAAGCCTGTGCGCTTAAAGACGCTTCGGGTAATACAATAGTGCCAGATGAAAATGAGTGTGACGATGGTAACCAAGCGGTTTCTAGTGGTCGTCAAGGCTCAAGTCCTCAACTTGGAAAAGACACTAATCTGTCAGACTTTGATCAAAGTTCAATTTTCTACGTGCCTAATGATGCTTATTGGCGAACAGGTGAAGATGAAGATTCTCGCACCAGTGTTGTTGCTACTTTTCAGTGGCAACCTAATGATCAGTGGGATATTAACTTCGATTACCAAAACTCTCGTTTGGAATATACTGAAGAACGTATGGAGTTTGGGATTGATAACCGTCGAAGAAAACTAGCCGATCATATCATCGCTGAAGATCACACTTTACTTTATGCAACCGGTGAAGCTAAGCCTCAACTTTTAGGTGAAAGCAGAAATCAAGTAGACGATTATGATGGTGGTGGTATTAATTTTGAATATTACCCAACAGATAACTTAAAACTAGCAGCAGACTTTTCATACTCAAAGTCATATCGCTATAGAGTTCGTCATCGTTCAAAATTCAAATCAGAAAGCCGTTATCAATACGAGTTTGACGCTCGTGATACCAACGTTCCTACCCTTACATGGTTAGATAACGACCGTAATGGTGTTGGTGATGATGGTTACAATGCTTCAGAAGTGTTTGATCCAAATAATGTTCAGTCTTTCTTAAGTGCTGATGGTGGCGCATATGCTGAATACCGCCGTGCGAATGATGAGCGAGAAGATAAAATTTTAGCGTTCAAATTTGATGCTGAATATACGCTCGATCATGATATTTTTGCTAATATTAAAGCTGGTGTTCGTTTCTCAAAAGAAAACTTAATTGACGAACAAACTAACGATGTTTCTTTACGTTTGAGTGATGGCAGTCAAAAAACTGGCTCAACTGATACTGAAGATGATAACTGGGACGAGAACAATGTTGCCAGTTACTTAGCTTTAACTGACGGTATTGTGAGCAATTGTTTTAATAACCATCAAAACGATAATTTATTTGACGAAGAAGGCGGCGGTGCTGGTGATTTCGTTACCTACGATGCCAAATGTTTTATTGGACAAATGTTAGGTCAAATTCCAGGCAATAACGGCGATACTAGCTTTTATGATATTGGCGAACGTAACGATAAACGTGACGGTGCCGATCGTATTGTAGAAGAAAAAATCAGCGCTATTTATGCCATGGCTGATATTGATACTCAATGGGGCGATTACCCTGTAACTGGTAATGTTGGTGTACGTGTTGTTAAAACTGAAACGCACTCTGACGGTTACGGTGATAAAGTTTTTATTACTACGGCTGAAGACGGTACGTTTAAAACAGAAATTAACACTACAGGCGAAATTGAAGATGTAACACTTGATTCAAGTTACACCGAAGTATTACCGAGCTTAAACTTAACATTCCAACTAAATGACGAATGGTATTTGAAAACAGCGCTTTATAGAGCTATGTCTCGTTTTCAAATGAATGCTATGTCTGCAGGTGTTAGCTACGATATTTGTACTTCATCAAGTGAAGACGAAAGCTGTAATAATAATTACTCAGAATCAATTACCAGTGGTTCAGCTAACGGTAATCACATGAAGCCTTATTTATCTAATAACGTTGAGGTTTCACTTGAGTATTACCCAAGTAATGATGCCGCGGTAACGTTAGCGGTTTATAATAAAAGCTTTACTGGCGGTTATGAAACGGTACAAGAAGATAGAGATATTACGATATCACTTGATGGCGTAGACACAATATTTGCAGATGTAACACACTCTACAGTACAAACATCAAACGATTCTTCAACCATTCGTGGTGTTGAGTTAACGGCTCAAAAACATTTTACTGAATTACCAGGAATTTGGAGCGGTTTGGGTGCTAAGATTGCCTATAACTATGCAGAGTCAGATTTTGTAACGCCAGAACCAGGTAGCCCAGGTTTAGTTCCTGATGCAAACCTATTTGGTTTCTCTAAAAACGTAGCTTCTGCTTCTGTTTATTGGGAAGGTGATCAACTGTCAATGCGTTTACTTTATAAGTATCGTTCAAAGTATTTTCAACCGAATAACTTGCCATTCCCAACACGTTCACACCGTTATGTACAAGACAGTGATTACGTAGATTTCAACATCAAGTATAAAGTGACTAAAAAAGTATCAGTATCTTTAAAAGCACTTAACATATTAGATGAGCCACAAGTGATGACACGTGGTAACGACTCGACTATATCTGATTACTCACGCTCAGGCCCTAAATTCTATTTAGGTGTTAAAGCTAAGTTCTAATAGATAGTTAGTTTCTAATTTATAGTAAGTCAAAATTTAAGCCCTGTTTACGCAAGTAGACAGGGCTTTTTTGTTATTAAAATTTTTAACTCTGTTCTTATTGTGTACCTACTCTTATTACTGACTTGTAATCACTATTGCGCAATATAATCGTTTTTTTTACTTTATGTTTGCTAAGTCAAAGGTGCAATAGTAAATATTAAGATTAAAGATAAGTCCGTTATTTAATAACTGATTAGGCATTGAAAAATCGTCCCTGTTTTGATCTCTTGTATGGTTTTATTCGTATAGTATTTTTTAAGATTAAGAACTATAACGATGAAACGTGCTTTGTACTTTGTGAAAAAGATCTCCGTACTCATGAATATAGACTTATAAGTCAATTAATTGAAAAACTACCAAGATTAATTGTTAATTGACATATTAAAGTAATATTAAGGAAATTTATGAAGGCAAAGCACCTTAGGCTTTTATTAGGCGACCAACTCAATCCCATGCACAGTTGGTTTGAAAAGGTTGATAGTGATGTTGTATATGTTATAGCCGAGCTTCACCAAGAGGCTAATTACACTAAGCACCATATCCAAAAAATAAGCGCATTTTTTGCCTCCATGGCTGATTTTGCGCATCAACTTGAACGTGCAGGGCACCAAGTTTGCTACTTAACGTTAGATGATACTGAAAAATATCAAGATCTTCCTGCACTTATTGAGTCATTAGTGACCAATTTTTGCTGCGAAAGTTTTGCTTTTCAACGACCAGATGAATACCGACTACGTGCACAATTAAATACCATGAAGCAACAACTTTCCCAAACGGTTGTTGAGGTAGATAGTGAACATTTCTTGCTACCATTTGAAGAATTACCAAGCCATTTTCAACAAGCTACACACGTGCGAATGGAGAATTTTTATCGCTACATGAGAAAACGTTTTTCAATTCTCATGAATGGCTCAAAACCTGAAGGTAATGCCTGGAATTTCGATGCAAATAATAGACAGTCATTTAAACGCTCTGATCTTAAATTTATTCCTAAACCGTTAATATTCGATAACGAAGCCGATGAATATTTGCAACGAATAAAAAAACATAACATTAAAACTATCGGACCAGAGTCAGCAAATGTTACATACCCGATTAATCGTGAGCAATCACTGTTATTGCTGCACTTTTTTTGCCAGCATCAACTTGCCAATTTTGGTAATTTTCAAGACGCGATGACCGTAGCTTCACCCTACGCTTGGAGCTTATATCATTCGCGCCTTAGTTTTTCTCTCAATTGTAAAATGTTAACCCCAGCAGAAGTCATTCAAACAGCACTTGACGCTTACCAAAACTCAGAGGGTGCCATTACACTGGCTCAAGTTGAAGGGTTTATAAGGCAAATTTTAGGTTGGCGGGAATATGTCAGGGGGATGTATTGGGCAAATATGCCTAATTATGCAGAGCAAAATTTTTTAGCGGCTAATCGTAACCTACCTGACTTTTTTTGGCATGGTAATACTCATATGTTGTGCTTAAAAAGTGCGATAACACAGTCTTTAGAACATGCTTATGCACACCATATTCAACGTCTAATGATCACCGGTAATTTTGCTTTGTTGGCTGGCATATCACCAAGCCAAGTAGATGATTGGTATTTAGGCATATACATAGATGCGATTGAATGGGTAGAGCTGCCAAATACACGCAGTATGGCGCTTTTTTCTGATGGTGGCTGGATTGCAACAAAGCCTTACGCCGCTAGTGGCAATTATGTTAATAAAATGAGTGATTACTGTAAAGGCTGCCAATATAACGTGAAAGAAAAGATAGGGCCAAATGCTTGTCCACTCAATAGCTTATATTGGAATTTTATTGACCATAACTATGATAAGTTTTCGACCAACCACAGAATGAGTTTTCCTATTCGTAATTGGGATAAAATGTCTACCGAGCAAAAAAATGAAATAAGGGTAAAAGCGGCTGAATTACTCAATAATTTAGATAGTTTATAGTTTCAAAGCTTACTTTAAAAAAAGTATGAGTCTTTTGTTATGGCCAGCCTTGGCGCAATTTATATTGGAGGTATAGTTGAATTATACACTAGCCATTTTTTTAGGTTGCCTTGCTAATATATTTGGCTTCCTACCTTACTTTAAGGAGAAAAATAGAATATCGACAAAAAGTAAGGACGTTGGAGAAAATATATGAATCACTGCGTTTATTTTGCTGTTGTTATTTATTGTAAATCAGCAAGTTAATCCCTTCAAACAACTCAAATTAAACGCTTGAAGGTGAATTTACTGATTATGTAACTAGAAAAACTTAATGCTTGCTTAGCTCTTAAAAGATTCTAACGGTTATTTTACCTTGGTAAATTTATTATAATCTTCAACAGATGCACTTTCTTTACACTCTGCTTTTAGTTGTACTTCACGGCTATCACTATATTTTTCTAGAGTAAAATAACCTTCTCGACAAAACATTTTTAAAATATTCAAGCTAGAAACACGTTGTTGAAAATATTCTTCTAATACCTGATTACGCTCGTTATTTTTTTTGTTGAGCGATTTGTTATTTTCGGCTTGCCCTGTACCTTTTTTACCTTGACCCTTAGCTTTTTTTTGCTTACCAACATGTTCAGGCATTATTTCATCCTGTTCATCTAACGGTTTATTTTGTACTGCTATTGAAAAATTAAATACCTTAGACCCATCAGGTAATATTTTTGTTTCCAAGGATTCTTTATAGCGATTATTTTTCATATCAGAACGGTCCAAACCCGATGAACATGCTGTTAGGGAGTAAAGAAAAATAGTTGTGAGTATTAATTTAAATGTTGATAAGGACATAAAATTTTCCAGCATTAAAGAATGCACAAAAGCGCGCATGATAGTTTAATTAAATTACTGTAAAGATAAGTCAAACTAAGTAAAGGTAAGTAAATATGGAGATAAAACCTAACCCTGTTTATTCTTGTATGATCTTTATATGATACAGAGCATTAAGTGCTTACCCGTAACTTATACAGTACCTGTAAACTTAACAGAGGGTTAGCTTGTATTTTTCATTACCTTAAAGCGAATTAATCGCCTTGTAGTAGCCATTAATAAGTACAGGTTAAATAGCATCTGGGTATCTACACGCGGAACCTATTCGCTATATCTTGCATTGTGGTCGCTAAATAAGCTTGTTCTTTTGCGGTTGTTGCTATTTGTGATGCGCCTTCAGTAGTTACTGTCGATTTATGCTCAATATTGACGATGTTTTTTGCTACATCATTAGTGACTACCGATTGTTCTTCAATTGAGACTGCAATTTGCTCTGACATTGAAAAAATATGACTAATAGCGTCAGTTATTTCTTCGAGCGTATGTTCAACATTTTTTGAGTTCTCTACTGCGACACTTGCCTTGAGTTGACTGCTTTCTATCACGCGATGGGCAGCGTTTACATCAGTCTGTAATGAGCCAATAAATGCCTCGATCTCTAAAGTAGATTGTTGTGTGCGTTGAGCTAATGTTCTTACTTCGTCAGCAACAACAGCAAAGCCTCGTCCTTGTTCGCCAGCTCTTGCAGCTTCAATTGCGGCATTTAATGCTAATAAATTAGTTTGTTCTGCAACAGATTTAATGACATCAACCACCTTGGTTATATTGCCACTGCTTTCATGTAAGTTATTTATTTGTTTGGCTAAGCTGTCAATCTCTTGAGATAATACTTCAATCGAAGAATAGGAGGTTTTCACAACATTTAGGCCGCTTTTTGCTTGGTTATCAGCCTCCCTTGCTGAATCTGCTGAGACTTGTGTATTATTGGCAACTTCTTTTATCGTTGCTGATAACTCCTCTACAGCAGTGGCGATAACACCAATTCCCTCTTGTTGTTCTTTCAATGTTTGGGCGTTGAACTCACAAGTAGTCGATGTTTCTTCAGCTGCGGACGATAGTGTTAAACTAGAATTAGAAATATCATGAATGGTTTGTGAAAATTGCGCTAAAGTAAGGTTTAATGCTTGCGATATTTGTCCTAATTCACTATTTCCTTGCAAATGAGTTCGTACAGTTAAGTCATTTTTATTTCTTACGCTTCTCATAACCTGAGTTAATTCGTTGACGCGAGAGGTTAAATCTTTAACTGATATTAAGGTAATTAGACCCACCAAGACTAATAAAATTACAGTTATTAAAATGCCAATGATTAAGGTGGTAAATGCTCTCTCGTGGGTGCTTTCAACGAGTAGAAGTAAGTGACTAGCAATTTTATTTTCAGCTCTTTTCAATAAACCTATTCTTAATGTCGCTTGTTGAAACCAATGCAGAGCATCAACGTCAAAATTTGATGCCTTACTTTCAGCAATTTTACGTAGCTTTAATACCTCTTTTATTACTGGATCTTGCATTTGCTCTTGATAAAACTCTATATTTTCTGGTGTAGCTAAGGTTAAAAAATTTGCCATGTAGGTATCTTGCTGTGTTACCAAAGAAACAAATTTAATAAACATGTCGTCACTAAATTTATCTAATGCAAAAGTATTACTTAAAACTGCACGCTCAATACCCGCGCGCTCTTTACTTTGAAGAAAGTTATAATAGGCAATGGTTTGTTTAGTTATTTTTGCATCACTACTTAATTCGGCAATGATTGATGTTACGGACAGTAGTTTGGCATTGAGTGTTGTGTAATAACTTAGTGCTTTTGCTGTATCTATGGTTAAACGACTTACTTGTGCTCTTATCGTTTCTAATTTATCTAATTCTTTTATAATTTCTTGATTTAATTGTGTAACCAGAACTTGTTGGAAGTGATTAGCGGATAAATAATCTTGACGCTTACTCACGCTACTATCTGTTGCTATTCTCTGTTTACTTAGCTCTTTGACGAATTTTATACCTTGTGAGCCAATAAAACCGGCGGTTGCTCCTCGCTCTTTTTGCAACTCATGGACTAATTCACTATAGATAATGGACAGTTGAGTTAAGTGAGCAAGGTCATCCATTTCATGGTTAATAGTATAGTTTTGCTTCATTGAAGAAATACTTAACCATAAAAAACCAACTAGTGGTAATGCTATTAATAGCAGTATTTTATTTTTGAATGAAATGTCAGAAAATGTCACTGGATATCCTTTTCAGAGAAATAATGTGAGTTTTTAAGTTCACGTTGCAGACGAGTATAGCCAAAGACAAATACTTGTTAAGTTAATTGGTCAGCGGCTCAAAATAAACGACAAACTAAGTTGAGAAATTATGCTGATAAATCTCTTACTTATTTTTCACAAAAAAAAGCAAAAAGACCTAATTTCATCAAATGATTAAAACTGATTTTTAGCTTTAATTATGATTGCC